>JASJDX010000105.1 GCA_030064975.1 Pleurocapsa sp. MO_192.B19 | reverse complement strand
GTACCTTGGGTCATTTGTTCTTCGCTATGTTTATATTTAGCTCGAATTAAGCCAATAGCTCGATATTGTCTTGGATGAGAAGGAGGTGGGATTGGTTGTTGTCTTTTTGGGGTAGATTTGGTTGGAGAATTAGATGAGACAGAATCTTGAGATTGTTTAGACATGGTAGATTCGGTCGATTGATTAGCAACAGTAGAAAGTTTATCAGGTTTATTAAGGGAATTATTTTGAGCCGAATTCATAGGACGATTTGATAGCGCAAACGTTACTAATTGTAAGAGAGATCATAATTTTATACTCTCATAGAATTTAAAATAACCCGCGATTTTCATAAGCTTAAATAAACCCTTGAGCAATTGGCTTCTATGTCTAGAATAAACCATACTAGAATCGGCACAATGACGAGCGCCCCTAAAGAGTTCAGTACTTTCGTTGGGCGAGAAACCAAACTTAAGAAAAATGCTGAACCGCATCGCTGTCAAGCACTCTAGGTAGCGATCGTCACGATCACAGTAAAAAGGTTAAGTTATAATCTGCCGATCATAATTTGGTAGTAATAGCATGAAAAAAAAGCATAGTAGTTGGATTTATGTAGTTTTAGGGATAATGTTATTTTCCTTAATAACTGTTTCGGCTCTTCCCTTGGTGGGAAGTGTTGTTGAAGGAAAACAGTTGGCTCAAAATACAGACAGTGAAGTGATTTTACTCTCACAACAGGAATTGATGAAGTTAGAGGCAGAGGCATCTGGTTATCAAAAAGTCTTGTCAAGAGAGCCAAATAACAACACAGCCTTACAAGGTTTATTGAAAATTAGATTACAGCAAAAAGATATTCCTGGGGCGATCTCACCTCTGGAACAATTAGCGAAACTTCATCCAGAACAAACAGAATATACAATTCTGTTAGCTCAGGCTAAGCAACAGGTAACAGATTATGAAGGAGCAGCCACGGCTTACAACCAAGTTTTAGCCAATCATCCTGGGGATATTTATGCTTTAGGTGGAATGACGAATTTGTATTTAATTCAAGATCTTCCTGAAAGAGCGATCGCTCTATTGAAAAAAACAATTAAATTGGCTACTGAAGAAGAAAGCCAAACTGCAACATCGATTGATAAAGAAGCAGTAGAACTGTTGCTGGGAGAGCTTTACACTAATCAAGAACGATATGGAGAAGCGATCGCTCTTTATGACGAGTTGAATAAAGTCAATCAAGATGATTTTCGTCCTATTTTAGCCAAAGCCTTAGTTTTAGAAAAGCAGGGAGATTTGGCAGCAGCTAAACCGATTCTCGAAAAAGCCTATGTTGCTGCACCAGCAGAATATAAAGATCAAATTGGCGATCAAATGGAACGACTAGTTAAGGGAATTAAAGAATCTGAGTCGGTAAAAGATCGAGGATAAAGCAGTATATAGTTAAAGATTGAAGAGTTATTAATTGAGATAAGTTTGTGGAAGGGAAAAAGCGAGAGCCGTTTGCTAGTTTGACACTATATCATCTGTTGAAATGGTCGGTGGTTAGCCCCGCACTACATACTTATTTTCGGCTCAAGATTTATGGGGCGGAAAAAGTCCCTTCCTCAGGAGGATTAGTCGCTGTTAGTAATCACGCCAGCTATTTTGATCCGCCAATTCTTTCTAACTGTGTTGGTCGTCCTGTAGCTTTTATGGCAAAAGAAGAGTTATTTAAAATTCCTGTCCTTAAGCAGGGTATTAAGCTTTATGGAGCATATCCTGTCAAACGCAGTACAGGCGATCGCGCAGCTCTCCGTGCGGCAATGACAGCAATTGAATCGGGATGGGTGGCAGCGGTTTTCTTACAGGGAACTCGTTCGGACGATGCTAAAATTACCACCCCAAAATTGGGTGCTGCTTGGATTGCTGCCAAAGCTCAAGTCCCCCTTTTGCCTGTCAGCCTCTGGGGAACAGAAAAAATATTAAGCAAAGGTTCACCCCTGCCAAAATCTACACCGTTGACGATTCGTATTAGTGATGCGATCGCGCCTCCCACTTCTACTAACAAAGCTGAGCTACAAGCTGTGAGCAACCAATGCGCCACCATAATTAATTCTTTACATGATTTGGGAAGATAGGACGTTTAAATTAATATTTTAAATATTTAGTGATTAATCCGAATTTAGGTTAGCTAGCATTTTGGCATCATAAATTCCTTCAGACCAATTTTTAGCCGCTTTTATCTGTTCCACTCTCAGATCTTCCACGCCGAAAAATTTGGTTTTTTTAAGATTGGCATCCGTTAGCAAGCACTCCTTAAAATTAACATCACCAAAATAAGCTTGGGCTAAATTAGCACGCACAAAATTTGCTCCAGAAAGATTTGCCCCGACAAAGTCGACATCTTGCAAATCAGCTTCAATAAAGTTGGTATAAGCTAGATTTGCCCCAGTAAGATGACTATTACTGAGATTGGCGTTGGTTAACTTGGTTTCGGCTAAATTGGCGTGGCTTAAATTAGCGTTACTGAGATTAGCATTGCTCAAATCTGCCCCTGATAAATAGGCATTGCTTAAATCTGCCCCTGATAAATTAATTCCCCGCAAGTCAGCTTCTGGGGCGTTAAAACCTCTTAAGGGAATGCGATCGTCATTTAAGTCCTGTAGAGCTTGAAACCGCGCATAACTATTTCTTAACCCATGAGCCGAGTCAATAGTTTTCCAGGCTTCATAGTGAGCTTGTTTATCCCTTTCTGGTGCTTCCAAAAAAAATAGCCAAACTGCCACCAAAATACTAAAACCTTCAACAATACTCAGTAATACTGACTCTCTAATTTGACAAAAAAGCCAAGATTCCGTCGGTTGACAAGTTTTTTCTGCCCCAAAAACAGTTTCAATCACCAAAATCAAACCAATTAAAATAGTAGTTCCCCCAACAGCAGAAAGAATTCGATAAAAAGAACGCTGAAGTTTTTTATTACCAATTTGTTTCATCTTTACTGGTTCTCCTGTTGAGGGCAAATATCTATGCTTCCACTAATTGCGCGGCTGGCTGCTCAATTTCTGTTGGCGCAACGTCTTTAACCAAAGAGCGAGAATTGCCACCAGTTTTTATCATCTCACCAACCATCGCAAACATGGCATCTATTTTTCGCTTTCGCCATTCGGTAACGATCTCATCTACCTCTATAGGAGATAATTGCCGTTGCAGGGCTTCATAGAGATATGCCGCGTGTCTGGTTTCATCTTGTGCTACGCTAAGAATACTCTGTTGCAAATTGCGACTTTTAGATTCGCGATTGCGCTCCGCGCAGTGGCTTCGCCAATCGCTTAAGGCTCTTGCCATTCGAGTAAAATCTTTACTAGCATCTAGCTCTAAAATATAGGTACTACCCATAAACACTAGCCAGTCTATATTTTCAGCTTTAAGGGATAGGGGATCGTAATCACAATAGTATTTGGCAAAAAATGGACTAGGATTCTTGGGTTTTTGCTCTGACTGTTCAGTTTGTTGCTTCATTTCAGCCCTAGTCATAACTTGTTTACCTAGCTGTTTTAGCCCATGGGCAAATATCTGACCATGACGTTTTTCGTCAGCAGCATGGATAGTTAATTTTTCTGCTAGCCAAGTATCCCTCTCAGCAGAGGCTCTTTCGGCTAGGTTAGTTAAAAAAGGTACTGCACCAGATTCAGCTAACTGAAAGCCCGCTAAGGTATTAGGGCGCGTTTGCGGATCGCGTAACCTACTCGCATAGATATACGCTGTTGCACCCGAACCTATGGTATTTAAGATACTGGTAAAAAAGTCCATTTGAATTTTCTGGTCTATGTGTATGTGGCTGATTAGTTCTATTTTATTCAATTTGAAAGGTTGAGAAGAGACCATGGACAAGCGTGAATGGAGATGGAGCGATTCTCAAGATACCATTATGTTGATGCTATATCACAGTTTTTGCGACACAACCTAAATTCTTAACAAGACGAATTACTTTTATGGATAATCAAGAGCAATTAAACCCATTTGAACGCATTAATGTAGCTACAGATGGCACTGAGGCAAATGATGTCAGTAGTAAAGGAAGAAGTCCAAGAACGATTAGCGATGATGGCAGATACGTTGTCTTTCAATCTGAAGCTGACAATTTAGTGCCAAACGACAGCAACCAAGAATCTGATGTCTTTGTTTATGATCGTGTGGATAAAACCACTGAACTTGTCAGTGTAGCCACTGATGGAACTCAAGCAAATGTCTCAGTAAGTAGAAATCCCGCAATAAGTAGAGGGGCTCCAATAAGTACAAGCCCCTCAATAAGTGGGGATGGTAGATATGTCGCCTTTACATCCCACGGGGATAATTTAGTGCCAAACGACACCAACGAAGAATCTGATGTCTTTGTTTATGATCGTGTAGATAAAACTACCGAACTTATAAGCGTTAACTCTAATATAGCCCAAGGGAGTCACTCGCCTTCAATTAGTGATGATGGTAGATATGTTGCCTTTGTATCGGATGCAGATAATTTAGTGCCAGATGATACTAATCAACGGGCAGATGTTTTTGTTTATGATCGCGTTGAACAAACTACTGAACTTGTTAGTGTTGCTACTGACGGTACTCAAGGAAATGAGTATAGCTTTGAACCTTCAATAAGTGGCAATGGTCGTTACGTAGCCTTTAGTTCTGAAGCCGATGGTTTAGTGCCAAATGACACCAACGATGCGTTTGATGTTTTTGTTCATGACCGAGTAAATAAAACCACTGAACTTATTAGCGTTACTATCGATGGTACTCCAGGAATTGGCTATCTCTTAGAACCCTCAATTAGTGATGATGGCAGATACGTTGCTTTTGCATTTGAGGGAGATGTCTTTGTTTATGACCGCGTTGAGCGAACTACTGAACTAGTCAGCGTTTCTGACGACGGTACTCCAGGAAATTATGTTAGCTCCGCTCCTTCAATCAGTGGTGATGGTAGATACGTTGTCTTCTATTCTAATTCTGATAACTTAGTGCCGAATGACAACAGCGGAGATGATATTTACCTTTATGACCGCCTTGAGCAAACTATTGAACTTGCTAGTGTTGCTCCTAGTGATAGTGATGAGTCTGTTTCCAGCAAATTCCCTTCAATTAGCGATGACGGCAGATACATTACCTTTGAATCAGATATTACCAATTTGGTGCCGAATGACACAAATGAAGTGACTGATATCTTTGTGGTAGATCGCACTCAATTATTGGATGAGCAAGATTTGAACCGCTTTACTACGGATGATGTTCATCGTTTTTATGAGTCTAATAAAGGGGCGCATCTTCATACTTCTGATGATAATGAAATTAACGTCATCCAGGAAAAAAGTGCAGCAGGGGAATTAGCTTATCAATATGAAGCGGAAAAATTTACTGTTTTAGCTGATGATAAGGATGCTGTGACTGGGGAAACCTTATCAGGAGTTAAGCCTGTCTATCGCTTTTTTAATCATGAAACAGGTTCTCATCTATACACTATGAATGAAAATGAGAAAACTATTATTCAAGAAACTTTAGCTAACTATAGTTTTGAAGGAATTAAGTACTACGCTTTTGAATCTGAACCAGCAGAAATAGAAACTGTTCCCGTATTTAGAATGCTTAATGGTCAGTCCAGCTCACACTTCTTTACTATTGACCAAAATGAAATTAATAACCTACAAGCCAACTTGCCTCATTTTTCTTTTGAAAATAATGGTGATGCAGTTTTCCATGTTTTTGAATTGTAAAACGCATATCAATCAAGATAAAATATAATTGCGGTTGCTTATGCTCTGTCAGTCTCGGTGATTTCTCCTCAAATCCTGTTGTTGTAGATTACTTAAATGTTAAGTAAGACAGGAGACGTGATGTCAGAAGTGCTTTCAAGAAAAAAGTAGTGAAATTTAAAGATATATTTTTCATGGGGATTTAGTATAACTATTGAGTTTACTCATCATTTTTTAATTGACAGAACAATAGATTTAGATTTCTAAATCTCAGCAATAGGTTCAACATAAAAGGCTACACCAGCATTACTTTCTAGTTGGTAATCGGGTAGGTTAGCTAAAACTGCATCTTTTTCTGCTGCAGAAGGGGTATAAAAGTGGGCATCAACTACAGGATTATAAAAACGATACAAAGGTGTTGCTCTAGGGCGATCTCGCGGAGCGAGGTGGCAGAGCCAATCGCTTTCGTAGCCATAGTAGGCAACTCCCTCATAGTTATAGTTAGCCAAATTATTGCTAATAGAATCTCGTTCTACTTCCGACATAGTATATAAATGCGCTCCCGTACTGGTATTAAAGAAGCGATATACTGGTCTTGCCCCCGTCAGAGGATCGGCAGTTGAAGCAGCAGCAATATAAGATTCTCCTTCATAGGCATAGTTAGGCAAATTATCAATAATCGAGTCTCTTTCAACTTCGCTGGCGGTATAAAAATGAACTCCAATGTCGGGACGAAAAAAGCGATACACCGTCGCACCAGAGACAATATCATTACCACTACTAATCCTGAGATTAGAGTTTCCTTGGCTACCAGGGGCAGTTCCTTCTCCCGTTACAGTTAGGGCAATGTTATCTGAGCGTCTTTTTATCTCTGAAACCGCATTATAGACATTAATTCGTGTATAAGAACCGTCAGTATTAATAACGTTATCGTCTTCATCATCCCCATCAGTAATAGAATCGCCAGTAGAGCCTAAAATATCAACTACTTCATCGGTTGTTAGCAAACGTCCACTAAATTGTAATGACGCTTCCTGCAACAGGGCTACTGTCCCTGCTACGTGAGGCGATGCCTGACTAGTTCCTGCATTCTGACCGATTGTTCCCCCTGGTAGAGTACTGGTAATCAAAGCCCCTGGAGCAAAAATTACATTAGCAGCATCCAGGCGTTGACTAAAACTGATAATACGGTCTGCACCAGTACTGTAGTCAATACTACCACTCTGCCAAGTAGCACTGGGTTCAGTTCCATCTTGCCAAACAGCACCAACTGCAAAAGTGCTAGAAATAGCAGGAAAGGATAGATTAGCTCGGTTAGCTTCTGCTGAGTTGGTAAAATAGTCATTACCTGTGGCAGCAATAACTGTAACTCCTGAATCTTCTAAACGCCTAATATCATCAGAGATAATATCCCCTGGCACTTCTAATTCTGAAGTATAGAAACCCTCCCCTAAAGAAAAATTGACCGCTGTAATGTTGTATTTTTGGCGATTTTCTAAAGTCCACTCTAAAGCATCTTCAATTTTTGTTAGAGAAGCACCACCATTAGTATCTAATACCCGTAGACTAATTAAGCCCACATTAGGGGCAACACCAATGGTGTCATCCCTCGCCCCAATTATTCCAGCTACATGAGTTCCATGTCCACCGGAATCTGAAGGGTCATTATCGTCGTCCACAAAGTCATAACCAGTAATGTAATTAGGGGCAATTAAAGGATGATCGACATCCATTCCTGTATCGATGACAACGACGCTAGAACCACTACCATCTATTCCAGTAAACTGTGGATCGTTACGCAGTTGGGTTAGTCCTATGAGATCAAATGCAGGGTTGTCTCCTGGGTTTGACTGTTCTATCTCGATGGTTTGGTTATCGAGCACCACATTTTGACGATCTTCTTCGGCTTTAATGGCAGCCAATTCTCGATCTTCTGGGGTTTTTCCCTGTACTAAGTTAGTAAATAGATTGCCTTCATCTCCTGGGGTGTCAACAAGATTGAATTTTGAATCTAGAAAATGTCCATATTCTTCTAAAATTACGTTGCTAATTAGATGGGGATTATTAGCATTGTCGGTAACAAATTCTGCTGAAAGATAAATAGTTTTGGTATCGGCAGAGTATGCACCATCAGCGTTATTGATTTCTCTGGCAGTCAGAATTTCTAGATGGGGAAAGTTGCTAAAGTTATTCTGAGTTTCGGTTTCTAACCAAGATATCGCTGCTTCAACATCAAAGCGATCTCGCCGAGCGAGGTGGCAGAGACAATCGCTTTGAGTAGACTGAGCCCCATCGCCAAAACTAGCCTGTAAGATATCTTTTGCTTGAGGAAGATTGACTAAATTTATCAATAAATCCTGAGTTAACAATAAAGATTGGCTTACAGTCGGTAAATGTGACGAACTCATAAAAATCGAAAACAGCGTCTAGTTTATAACTTCATGAATATCACAAAATAGGTATTTTTCGCTGTAAATTATTAATGAATTTCTAGTTAATTATTGATTAAGCTGGCTAACTTTATAGAGCGATTACGTTATCGCATAGCCGATCGATCGCGATTAGGGATCTAGTATCTCTGGGCGTAAGTAATAAGTAATAAGTAATAGGTAATAAGTAATAAGTAATAAGTAATAATTATTACTTAATAGGCTATTTCAATTCAATCAATAGTGGATTTATTTATGCTCGCATCTACTAGGTAGAATTAAATATAAAATGCTTTGAGTAATCAAAAAAGTCTTTAGTCTTTAGTCTTTAGTCTTTAGCTCAATTACTTAGTAGATTTAAACTACTAAGTAATTGAAACTCTCGCGGTCAAATTATAAATTATGAGAGGGGATTTGAACCAAGAAAACCAACAAGTAATAACTAATAACTAATAACTAATAACTAATAACTAATTGTTTAAAAAATTTCTTATAATTACTATTTTAAACAAATTGCTTTTATTTGAGAGCTAACATAAGACATTAAAGTATTAATAAAAATAATAATACCTATCATTTCTAAAAATTCTTCTATGGTAGTAACCGTTCCGTGAACTATACTAGCTTTACCATAAAACTCTTGACTGAATGAACCTACTATTTCCATTCCCATAGTTCCCAAGAGATAAATGAAACCTGCTATAATAAATTGCTTTTTAGTTTTTGAAGGTAAGTTCAAAATAAATTTACGGTAACTAAAAATAAAAATAGGTACTAGTATACTAAAAGTTATTATCCAAGAATCATCATAAAGAATATGATCTTTTTCCAAGAAAAAGCGTATTTTAAGTTCTTCATGTATGCTGACAGCTTCATCTAGGGAAAGGTAAAAAAAGATAATACTTAACCATAACCAATGACGATAATATTTATCTTGACAGTCTTTTTTGAATGAGCTAATAATATAAAGAAATACGCCACAAAAAAGTAAAATTGTAGAAGAATACCAAGTAGGAATGTTTTGTTCTTCATTTAAATTGAATATATCTAAGAGTTCGTAACCATATTCAAAATCTAAAACATACTCAAAAATATTGCGTAAGAAACCAAGTAAAGTAATAAGAATAGTTATCATAAGCAATGATTTAACAATTTTCTTTTGCGAGATAGATAGCATAGGTTTTTCTTAGTTTTATTTAATTTTTATTAAAGATAGCGATCGCCAAAAGGGTAGTGTGCGGAGTGTTCACACGACTTGACAAAATTGAGATTGCAATGAAGAAAAAAAACAACTGTTTGAGCTTTAAGTCTTTGAGCTAACTGAGATCGAGTAGCATTATTATATTCTTCAACCAGAGTTGTCACTCCGTCAGTTCAACCGCATTAAAATGCCTCCAGTGCCATTCGAGGCTAGAATATTTTCCCTTACGTCCAGAAAAGGCAAGGTATGTCTAGGTTTTGACAGTATGTAAATCTGCGATCACCTTATGGCGATTATCGAGGTTGAAAGGTGTTGCTTCAACTTATCGAAGTTTTTAGTCATTAGTATGCACGTTTTTAGTTTAAATTAAGTACTAAAAACAAATTGGGTATAAGACTCCACTGTCTTTACGGTGTCCCCGTTCAGGTATAGTTCAAGACTATATTTGAACGACTAATTACTAATAACTAACTACTAATTACTTCGTTTATTCTTCTCGATCACCACCAAGTTTATGATTCAATACCACATCTGCGTAGGTGCGGATGCCAGCTTCCTTGGCTATTTTAATTGCGTTGACGTACTCGTCTTTTGTACCGTATTTGGATTTAAAACTTACTGGCTAAAAAATCACGCTCAACATCAGGTAAATTTTGTAACATCTTGTCCCAAGTTTTATTCTCTTGCAAGGCTTCAATTACTTGAGTCAGAGGCTCAGCAAAGATATGCTGACAGTCTATTTCTTCAGGAAAGTTGATTCGATAAGCTAATTTTTCTTGGGGTGGTTTAAACTGAGCGTCGACTCCTGGTTTATTACCTCGCGCATCCAGACGATACCAACCATATTCAGGTAAATATACAGCATTAAAGCCATGAAGAGAATAGGGCGCACCATTATCAAATATACTTAACCTTTGATAACAAAAACCTGTGGGGATAGAATTAGCTCGAAGTAAAGCAGCTAAAAGATGACTTTTAGCATAGCAATAGCCAGTTTTGTGTTGCAGCACTTCCGATGCGCGACAGGTAACGGGATTCATTTTGTAGTCGCTACTATGGTAAATGTTATCCTTAACCCATTCAAAACAGGCTTTTGCCGTGGAATTTAGCTCCTGGGTTGCTAGTTTTTGAGCCAATCGCAGAATATTAGGATGTTGCCAATCAATTACTTCCGTTGCTGTTAAGTATTCTTTCATTAGAAATCAGGGTAATAAGTAAGTCAACCTAAGTAGTATGAAATAAGGTTATTTTAGCGATCGCCAAACTTCAATTTCTCAATGTAGGTATTTGTCCAATTTTAAAAATTATTTTTTAGAAAGGTGTGAAGATATAGCTGATAGTATCTCTAATCATTACTAAATAAGCCTCTTTCTGAACAAATATCGCTGATTTTAGCCAACGTCCGTTTGATTTTAGTTGGTAAAGAACGATCTGTAACTACTTCTAGTAACTATATATTACTAAAAACCGTAGAGACTATTAAAGCTAATAATTGCAACTATTGTCGTTTGACGTATCAAAGCGATCGCTTGTATTTAGAAGCAATGCTAATTCTTGATTCCCAATCCAGGCAAAAATTGGAGAATCTGAATTTATCCACTGCTATATCGATCCTCAAAGCCTTGCTCGAATTGCCTATGAGTCTGTCAATCCAGATGGTTTGGAACTCATGGTACATTTCATGAGATCCGACCCCCTAATTTATCAGATTTTATTGGCATTAAAAACAGAATTAGAAACTAACCCTTTAAACAGTCGCTTCTACGCCGAGTCTGCCGCCACATTTCTTGCTGCTCATTTGGTCAAACACTACACAACTAGGCAACCAGTCTTTCAAGAATATACTCAAGGACTATCTCCTTATAAACTGCGGCAAGTTATTGACTATATTCAGGCTCACTTAGCTGAAGATTTATCGTTAGATGCAATGGCAACTGAAATAGGCATGAGTCGCTTTTATTTCTGTCGGTTATTTAAAAAATCCACAGGAATTACACCCTATCAATATCTGATTAAATGTCGCCTAGATAAAGCCAAATCATTACTTTTATCCAGAAAACTATGTGTTGCCGATGTTGCTCTACAAGTCGGATTTTCCAATCAAAGTCATTTTACCAAGCATTTCAAACGCCTGATGGGTGTGACTCCCAAAGTTTATCGCGATCGCTAAGTATCCTCAGAACAGATATTTATTTTGATGACTAATAATAATTCTTTAAATGTTGACTACAGCTTAGAGGCGGAGATGTTAAGCTTTGCTCAAGCTTGCAATGTGGATTTTGAGCTTGCAGTTCACCAAACAGGTTTAGAAGGAAGAGGGATAATTCATGTCAGCAACTCCCCTTGTGAAACACCAAGACATCACTCTACAAAACACCTCGTTATTATTCACTTAAAGTCTGAAACCAGATCGGAACGACAATTGGATGGGCAATTACAAGTAGAGAATCCTAGTGTTGGGGATATAGCGATTATCCCCGCTAATATTGACCATTGGCACGCGATGAGACAAGATAGCGAAGGTATGGTTTTGAGCCTTGAGCCCAAGATACTTTCTGCTTGCGTTCGTGAGGCGATCGATCCAGATAGAATTGAAATTGTTCCTACCTTTACCCAACCCGATCCCTTAATCTATGGAATTGGGGTAGCACTAAAAACAGCATTAGAATCTAGTCAGTACAATCGTCTCTATGGCGAATCTCTCTACGATCCCCTTTTAATACATCTGCTTCATCGTTATGCTACTCGTAAATTTCTAATTCGCCAGTACAACGACGGCTTACCTAAATACAAATTGCAACGAGCGATCGCATATATCCAAGCCCATTTAGCCGAAAATATATCATTAAGGGACTTCGACGAAAAAAATTATCCCATCGTTTAGTAGAGTTTAGGCATTGCTCAGACTCTGGAGACAGCCAAGGTGGAACTCGCTATGGGATGTTTTTTTCTGTCCAATTCCCTAAATACAATAGCAACTGAAATAGGCATGAGTCGCTTTTATTTCTGTCGGTTATTTTAAAAATCTGTAGGGGCAACTCCCTATCAATATGTCATGCAACAAAGAGTAGAGATGGCAAAGCGAATGTTGCAACAGCCAGGTTTATCCATAGCTGATGTAGCTTTTGATTGTGGTTTTGCTAACCAAAGTCATCTAGGTAGAATATTTAAAAAACATACTGGAACAACTCCGAAGAAGTATCGGGAGAAGTTTTGAAGTAAAGGAGACTGGGAGGAAATAGCCTTTATTCGTCTCCTCGTTCAAAAGCAAGCACCAAACTAAGGGGTGTAAACTTTGAGGCTGGAGAACAAGGATAAACAAGTAGCGAGTGACTTTTTGATCGATTTTAAAAAACTTTTGTAGAACTATGAACAAAGAAAAATCGTTAATAGTCAACCATTTCAATGCCAAATCGCGATCGCAAGTTCTACCTCACGAACCAATACTTTCTAGCCAAAGCCTAGGATGGCAAGACTTTAGTTTTGATTATTATCAACACAGTAACCATCAAACGCCACTTCACTGCACTGAGCATCATGTTATCGTCTTGGGTGTTAGTTCCCTTGAGTGTGAACGAAAGCTAGATGGGAGATATCAAATTGAAAATAGACTTGCTGGTTCTGTTGCAATAATACCAGCTAATGCAGAACATTGGGCGGCCTGGAAAGCTTCAACAAGATTTATTCTTTTCTCAATTCAACCCAATGTACTAGCCCAAATTGCTCCTGAAACTGTCGATCCAGACAGAGTAGAACTGATACCTACCTTTGCCCAACCCGATCCTTTTATTTATGGTACGGGATTAGCACTCAAACAAGAATTAGAAACCGACTACAACGGTTGTCGTTTGTATGCCGAGTCCTTACTTAATAGTTTAAGTGTTCATCTGCTGCATAAATACGCTACAGCAAAACTTCAGCTTAAAGAGGATTTTAAAGGACTCGCACCGTTTAAATTAAAGCAGGTTTTGGATTTGATAGGCGATCGCCTGGGTGAAGAAGTCAGCATATCAAGCATGGCAAATTACTTAAACATGAGTCCGTTTCATTTTGTACGCGAGTTTAAAAAGTCTGTGGGTATAACTCCCTATCGATATGTGATGCAGCAACGAGTAGAAATGGCCAAGCGAATGTTGAAACAAGAAGGTTTATCTATAGCCGACGTAGCTTTTGATTGTGGTTTTGCCAATCAAAGTCATCTGGGAAGAGTGTTTAAAAAACATACTGGTACGACTCCGAAGAAGTATCGGGATGAGTTTCAGTCTAGGTGAGAGGATGACTGGGAGACTGTGGAATTAGGAGATATCTGATCGAATGTCGCATCGAAAAAGCCAAACTATTACTGCTACAAGAAAAATTAAGCATTGCTGAGATCGCTCTAGAAGTTGGATTTTCTAACCAAAGCCATTTTAAACGCCTAGTGGATGTGGGCGTAAATAAACCCACTATTTATTGATTCAAGTTGGAAGCTAGGTAACATCTAACTTGCTACTTGTGAGACAGTTCGTTGGGCGGGTACATGCGGGGATTACCCCTTTGTCCGACTTAAAGAAACTGTCGTTCGCGAAGCGTGTCCGAAGGACATACCCGAAGGGCTACTTCCGCGCAGCGGTACTAGTGGGTGTAACTCCTAAGAAATTTTCTCGCTGATGGCAATATTATATTAAAAATAGCAATAAGTTAGTATATCTTAGCAGTCGAACTTTCATATCATCTGTACAAAATCTTTGATTTCATCTGAGGTTAAGACGATATGAATAGTATTGCTAGGCTTATAATTCGCAAGTTAAGTTTGTCGATCTCAACTATTGCAATTACTGTGGGACTTCTAGTTTTAAATCCCAGTACAGCACAAGCAGATACATCGGTTGCTTTAGACACCGCCAACGATTTAGTTAAAGTTGCCACGGTTTATAAAACTAAACCAAATAAGCAAACTGAAGTTCTGTCAGATGTGTTGAAGTTTGAAGAATCTACGCTACCCAAAACTCCTGGATTTGTCAATTCTTCAATTCTCAAAGGGCAGGATGGTACAGAGGT
Organism: Pleurocapsa sp. MO_192.B19; assembly: GCA_030064975.1. Taxonomy (GTDB): domain Bacteria; phylum Cyanobacteriota; class Cyanobacteriia; order Cyanobacteriales; family Xenococcaceae; genus Waterburya. The sequence continues at coordinate 6,843 of JASJDX010000105.1, read as the reverse complement.
TGTTGCCCTAACTCAGTGGCAAGATTTAACTGGCTTTGAGGCTTATGCTGAGGAACATGTCAAAGATGCGCCTCAAACTGATCAACCGCAAACGTTTATCTTTGAAGTGCAGAAAACAGAAACCAGAGGCTTAAAACCTGCGATCGCCGAATCGGGAAACATTATGTTTAGCCAGTTCAAGATGAAAGATCCTGAAAAACAATCGGAATTGGCAGGAATTATCGAGCAAATGATGCCCACTGCCTTTAAAACTGTACCTGGCTTACAGTGGGCTGCAATGTCACCTAGCACTGATCAATCTACTATTGCTATGATTGCCCAGTGGAATAGTCGCGAAGATTTTGAGTCGTTGGGCAAAAACGCAGGTTTTGATAAAGAGACAAATTACTGGCAGACTTATGCCGATAACGAACACGATCTTTTTGATGTCGTAAAAATTATCCGCTAATTTCTAAAGTGGGAGAATTAATTTCTAATTCTCCCAAACTAACTTTTTAAAATATAGCCGATAATGTCAGATATCAAGATCGATTCAATCTCTCAATTTGTTGAGCGTCTGGGAGAAATTAACCGAGGAAAACGAGCTATCTATCGCGGTCAGAGAAGAGAGCGTCCTCTATTACCCAAACTAGCGCGCTTAAATACTCCCATATCTCTCCTCAAAGCGGAACAGGCAATGTTTGATGACTTCAAGGGTCTGAGCGTTCCGTTACTCGACAAACAACCTGAATCAGATTGGGGTTGGCTTTCTCTGATGCAACATCACGGACTGGCAACAAGACTACTAGACTGGAGTGTCAATCCTTTAGTAGCTCTCTGGTTTGCAGTCAATAAACCACCAGCCGAAAGTCACTCAGGTGTCCTTTGGGTATTTCAGCCTGATAATAAAGATTACTTTATCCCTTCAAAGGAGGACAGCCCGTTCACTTTAGACCGAACCCGTTTGGTAAAACCTAAAGTTGTCACCAAAAGAATTGGAGTAGGCTCACAGTTAGGCTGGTTTACCGCCCATCATTTCAACTCAGAACTAGAGCAGTTTATTGCTGTAGAGCAAGATCCCGTTCATCGTCCACGATTGACCAAGCTAATCATTCCCCCAGAAAAATTTGCCCAACTTCGTTTTCAACTAGATCGCTTAGGGGTAAATGCAGCAATGATTTTTCCCGATCTCGATGGTTTATGCGCCCATCTTGAGTGGTTTTATTCCTATCTAGCCGATGAAAATGACCCTAATCTGCAAAAAACTTTTCTGTTTGAACAGAAATAAGCTGGCAACTTGGCAAGTAAGTTAGGTGCTATAGCAAAACAGAATTACAGACATGAGGAGAAGTATCGATGTCAATTCAGAATTTAACTCAATATCTGCCCGCTTTTTTAGATGGTGTTTCAGCCTGGGTGCTTTTAGGACTAAGACTAATTTGGGGAGCGATCCTGATTAATTACAGTTTGCCGATGGTTAAAAATCCCCTGCACTGGATGGATCGAGGTGGTGAGTCTTCGGGTTTTCCTTCCGTGTTACAAGCTTTGGGTGCGCTGTCAGTCTTTGGCGGTGGTGTGGCAATTTTAGCGGGTTTTCTCACCCCTCTAGCTGGTTTGGGTTTGGCGGGAGCAATGTTGGTTGCTTTGGCACTTCATCTATCTCACGGGACTCCCTTTGTTAAATCCGCCCCCGATGCACCAGGGGAATCCTACGATACATCTCTATTGTATTTAGCGATCGCTCTTCTATTTGTGTTTCTCGGTTCGGGAACATTATCCCTAGACTATTTACTTTTTGGCTAAAAATCTTAACCTACATATTTACTTAATTAATATTAGGAGATTAACATGGCTGCAAAACCCGTAGTTCTTCTGGTTGGTATCACTGGCATGATGGGTGACAAAATTGCCTCTGCCATTCTCGATAAAGGTAAGATGGATCTTATAGCGATCGTTCGTCCTAATAGTTCTAACAATGCCAGTAAACAACAAAGACTCGACGAATTCAAAGCTAGAGGAGTAGTGATAGTCGAAGGTGATTTGCTCGATAAACCAAGCTTATTTAAGGCTTGTGAAGGGGTAGAAGCAATTGTTTCTGCTGCCAATGCTTCGGCTAACGACAAGATTATGGTCGAAGGACAAACAAATCTAATTGAAGCTGCTGAAGCCAAAGGAGTCAAACGCATGATTCCTTCTGACTATTCTGTAGACTACCGTAAGCTCGACTGGGGAGATAACTATAATCTGGATCTAAGACAAAAAGTATTTAATATCTTAGAACAAAGCAATTTGAGTTACACCTTAATTTTGAATGGCTGTTTTACAGAGATTTTATTTAGTCCCTATCTGCAAGTGTTCGATTTTGAGGCAGGTACATTTAACTATTGGGGTGATGGGGAAACGGTTTTTGATACCACTACTACCGATGATACTGCCAAATATGTAGCCGAAGCGATCGCCGATCCTGAAATGGCTAATGCAGCACTAGAAATTGCTGGAGATGTTATTAGCATGAAGCAAACCCTAGCAACCTATCAACAGGTGACGGGTAAGAAGTTGAATGTTAAACATCTTGGTAGTGTGGCAGACTTAGAAAGCTGGATCGAGCAAAAAAAAACAGACCGCTTCGTCTCCCAATGAATATCTGCCCCAACAGTATATTTACACGATGGTTTCTGGCAAAGGTAAATTCGATCGCATTCAAAATTCTCGCTATCCTCAAATTCAACCACAAACTGTAAAGCAGTATTTGGCAACTGCCAATCTTTAAAAGTCGCTGGCATTACCGATAATACGGAGAACTTCTAAAAAAACAATGAACCTAGCCAATTCAGATTCTTTCCCAATTAAAGCTACCCTGCTATTCACCAGTAGTCTAACGGTAATGTCAGGAGCGACAATTGCCCCATCACTACCAGCAATGCAGGAGTATTTTGCTACCGTACCAAATTCCGCGCTGCTAGTTCGTTTGGTATTAACTATTCCCGCTTTGTTTATTGCCATCGGGGGACTGTTTGCCGGTCAATTAGTCGATCGCCTCGGTCGTAAACTCTTATTGATTGCTTCTACTGCATTATATGGGCTATCTGGGGCTTCGGGCTTTGTCTTAAATTCTTTGGGTACAATTTGCCAAAACTGTTAACTCCGAACTCCGAACTCCGAACTTCAGTAGGGGCGAACGGTCGTTCGCCCCTACTTATGGACAAAATTTTAAAGGTTTGATGACAGTAGGTACTAAACGTTCGCCATGAACAAAAAATCTCGACTGTATTTTATATCTTGATCTTAAGAGTTGCTTGTAAAGCAGTAACGCTCATTTTAGTAAAAGTCAGATTGCAGCGTGTTATATATTCTTAGCCTTTGTAAAAATAATACCCCTTGGCGACTGTCTATCAAGCACGGCAGACTCCACAAACATTTAATTAACAGAAGTGGTGTTGGTTCTCCTAACTGCATTTAATTAGTTAGACCTAGCTTCTAGCTACCGATAGCTACAGTAATTTATACAGAAGAAGTAAATAGTCTGTTTCCAGTCATGTTTGGCATCTGTGTTCTCATTCCTCAAAGGAAGCGGTGCTAGATGGCGGTGCTTTTTGCTTTGGTTTGCAAACTGTAGATCCGAGTACGGTCTGACTGAATCAAATAATTAAGTTTGAAGATTCTAATTCCTCCTGGGTTAGAAGAAATTGGCGATCGCCAAAATAAGAATAAATATAATTCCCACCATAATAAATATAATTCCCACCATAATTAAAGATCGATTTGGAGACCCAATGTTAGACCATTCCAATCAGTCACAGAACCTTACCCACATGGATGTAGAATCTCTCTGGCATCCGATGACGCAGCACAAGAAATACCAAAGCAACCCACCCAAACGCATGGATAAAGCTAAGGGTTGTTATGTTACCGATGCAGAAGGAAAAGAGTATTTAGATGGAGTATCGGGTTTATGGTGCGTCAATATCGGCTATGGACGTAAGGAATTAGCAGACGCAGCCCAGGAACAGCTGATAGAACTGTCTTATTTTCCTTTGGTAATGAGCCATTCCCCTGCAATTAAGCTAGCAGCCAAACTGCTGGAAATGCTTCAGTTTGAGGGCAAAGTTCACTTTTCCAATAGTGGTTCGGAAGCTAATGAAACCGCGTTTAAGATGGCGCGTCAATATCATTCCCAGACAGGGGGTGCAAGACGATATAAAATTATTTCGCGCTATCGAGCATATCATGGCAATACTATGGGTGCGTTAAGTGCCACTGCTCAAGCAGAACGACGAGCTAAATACGATCCTCTCGTACCTGGGTTTCTCCACGTTAATCCACCCTACTGTTATCGCTGTCCCTTTGGTAAAACCTACGGTTCGTGCAACATCGAGTGTGCCAGCAATATCGAAAACACGGTAATTCATGAAGGGGCAGAATCAGTTGCTGCCATTATCGTCGAGCCTGTTATTTCTGGCGGTGGAGTAATTGTACCACCCGATGAATACTTACCGATGCTGCGGGATATCTGCGATCGCCATGGCATCTTGTTAATCTTTGATGAGGTAGTCAGTGGTTTTGGACGTTTGGGTAAGATGTTCGGACACGAACTTTGGGGAGTCAAGCCAGATATCATTACCATGGCAAAAGGTATTACTAGCGGTTATCTACCCCTATCGGCAACCGTTACCCAGCAGCATATCTTTGAAGCTTTCTTAGACGAAACCGATGCTAGTTCTCATTTCCGCCATATCAATACCTATGGTGGTAATCCCGCCTCTTGCGCCCTGTCTTTAAAAAATATCGAGATTATCGAGACAGAACAGCTAGCGCAACAAGCTACCAAGATGGGTGCATACTTAAGATCGGAATTATCAACCCTCGAAGACCATCCCTATGTCGGAGATATACGAGGTAAAGGATTATTAATCGGGATTGAATTAGTTGCAGATAAAGCCACCAAAGAACCGCTAGCAGGAGATAAGGTAGGGGCGATTAAAGAACGCTGTTTAGAACTCGGTACGATCGTCGGACGCAATGGTAGCACTGTTCCTGGGCTTTCTAACGTATTAATTATTGCTCCCCCTTTGATTTTGACTAAAGCAGATGCAGATGCGATCGTCGATAGTTTGAAACGGGCGTTAAATGAGGAATGAGGAATGGGAAAGATGGGGAGATCAAGAGGGGGGACTTAGGGAGAAGCAACAACGAACAACGAACAACGAACAACTAACAACTAACAACGAACAACGAACAACTAACAACGAACAACGAACAACTAACAACGAACAACGAACAACTAACAACGAACAACGAACAACTAACAACGAACAACTAACAAAGGAATTAATTATGCAAATTGGTGTACCAAAGGAAATTAAAGACCAAGAATTTAGAGTTGGTTTATCTCCCAATAGCGTTCGAGTTTTGACAGATAGGGGACATGATGTATTTGTCGAAACCTCAGCAGGTGTGGGTTCGGGATTTAGCGATCGCGACTATCAACTAGCTGGAGCAAGTATTGTTGCTGATGCCCAAGCTGCTTGGGATCGAGAACTGGTAATTAAAGTCAAAGAGCCTTTAAAAAGCGAATATCAGTTGATTAAGTCAGAACAGATTTTATTTACCTATCTGCATTTAGCAGCGAATAAAACTCTCACCGAGCGTTTGATTGATTCTGGAGTAACGGCGATCGCTTATGAAACTGTAGAACGCGATCGCACCTTGCCTTTATTGATGCCGATGAGTGTAATTGCTGGTAGGCTATCAGTTCAGTTTGGCGCGCGCTTTTTAGAACGACAACAGGGTGGCAGAGGCGTTCTCTTGGGCGGTATTCCTGGGGTAGCTCCCGGTCAAGTCACGATTTTAGGTGGCGGTGTCGTCGGTACAGAAGCAGCTAAAATTGCTGTCGGTATGGGTGCAAAGGTACAGATTTTTGAGATTAATGTCGAACGATTATCATATCTGGAAAGTCTGTTTGGTTCTAGGGTAGAACTACTTTACAGTACTGCTGGTGCAATTGAAACTGCCGTTCCCAATGCCGACTTGCTGATCGGTGCAGTCTTAATTCCTGGTAAAAATGCTCCAACCTTAGTTAATCGTTCATTAGTAGCCAAAATGCGTCCTGGTTCGGTTATCGTCGATGTAGCTGTCGATCAAGGAGGCTGTATTGAAACCCTGCATCCCACTTCTCACAGTCAGCCTACCTATGTTGAGTCGGGAGTAGTCCATTACGGCGTGCCGAATATGCCTGGTGCTGTACCCTGGACGGCTACCCAAGCCCTAAATAATAGTACTCTTCCTTATGTAATTAAATTAGCCGATTTAGGGATTGAAGCTCTAGATACCGATCCTGCTTTGGCAATGGGACTAAACGTCAACCAGCATCAGTTGGTGCATCCTGTGGTCAAACAAGTTTTCCCCGATTTAGCTGCTCGTACTGCCGAGTTCTCTTTGGCTTAGTTAGAAATTGGTTGGGTTTGGAGTTCGTAGGGGCTTTCTTGCCGTTCGCCCCTACTATTGTGAGAGTGATTAATCTTGTTTATTAAAAATTTCCCGATCGCAAGACGACTTGAAAATACAGATAAATGATTATCCAGAAACTATAAATTATTAATAATAATTTGCTAATTTATTCTAATAAAAAACAACAGCTAATAAATATCTATCTTAGATAGAAATATTTAGAAAAATCATGACCTTTAATTAAAAGATTATTATGAAAAATAGCTGCATATAAAGCTGTTATTGTCAAAATATTAGACTAAAATATTAGAGGTCGTCTGAAAAGTAAATTTTGTCACCTCAAAACCCAACTTGATACTTAGACAACTAGGCTGTAACTCTAATGATTCCGTTAGAGTAAATTTGCTCTAAGGTGTC
>JASJDX010000104.1 GCA_030064975.1 Pleurocapsa sp. MO_192.B19 | reverse complement strand
GGTTGCCGCTTTCCTGGAGGAGCTAATGACCCAGAGTCGTTTTGGCAAATACTCCACAATGGAATCGATACCATGAAAGAAGTACCTTCTTCTCGATGGGACATTGATGCTTACTACGATCCTAATCCCGAAACCTTGGGTAAAATGTACGCGCGACAGGGGGGATTTTTAGAGGTTGACGTAGATCAATTCGATGCGGAATTCTTTGGTCTTGCTCCGCGTGAAGTCGTAACTATGGATCCCCAGCAACGGTTATTGCTGGAAGTTAGTTGGGAAGCCCTAGAAAATGCAGGCGTTGCGTCGAACAAGCTAGCTGGAAGTCAAACGGGGGTATTTATTGGTATTAATACCACTGACTACGCACAGCTCCAAATGAGGGTTAGAGACCCCAATAATCTTAATGCCTATTTCTTTACTGGCAACACTGCCAGCGTTGCTGCTGGACGCTTATCCTATCTTTTAGGTCTGGAAGGTCCCAGCATTGCTTTAGATACTGCTTGTTCGTCTTCTCTAGTCACTACTCATCTTGCTTGTCAAAGCCTGCGAGGAGGAGAATGTGATATGGCTTTAGCGGGTGGTGTTAACCTAATGCTATCTGAGGAGGGACCGATTATCCTCTCCCGAATGCGAGCTTTAGCTGTTAATGGTCGCTGTAAAACTTTTGATGCAGCAGCTGATGGCTATGGACGAGGAGAAGGGTGCGCTCTTGTGGTCCTAAAAAGATTATCGGATGCCATTGCGGACAGTGACAATATTTTAGCTTTGATTCGGGGTTCGGCCGTCAATCACGATGGTCGGAGCAGTGGACTGACAGTTCCTAATGGGTTAGCTCAGCAAAAAGTAATTCGCGCTGCTCTAGCAAATGCGAAGGTAAACCCCAACCAGATGAATTATATAGAAGTCCACGGAACGGGAACGTCTTTGGGAGACCCAATTGAGGTCGAAGCATTAACCAACTTACTGAGCGAAGGACGTTCTCGGGAACGACCTCTAATGCTGGGTTCGGTAAAAACAAATATCGGTCATCTAGAAGCGGCAGCTGGAGTAGCGGGTTTGGTCAAAGTAGTTTTGGCAATGCAGCATCAAGAAATTCCGCCCCATTTACATCTTAAAACCCCCAATCCTGCTATTTCTTGGCAAGATCTGCCACTGGTGATTCCCACAGAACCAACTCCCTGGCAAACTAAAGCCGAGCAACGACGCTTGGCTGGAATTAGTTCTTTTGGCATGAGTGGAACTAATGCCCATGTAGTGTTGGAGGAAGCTCCCAAAGCTAAGTTTGTCCCCTCAGAAATAGAGCGACCGATACATTTGTTTACCTTGTCGGCTAAGAGTGAGAGGGCATTAAAAGAATTGACAGAGCGAGTTACAAGCTATTTAAAAATACACGACTCAAAATCTCTGCGCGATGTCTGTTTTACGTTGAATACTGGACGGTCTCATTGGGAACATCGTTTGGCCATTGTAACGCAACAGCAGGAAAAGTCGCTCGAACAACTGACTGCTTTGGCAGCGGAAAAAGAGATAGAAGGGGGTTTCAAAGGTGTAGTACTACAGTCGTACAAACCTAAAGTAGCGTTTCTGTTTACGGGTCAAGGCTCCCAGTATTTGGGGATGGGACGTCAGCTTTACGAAACTCAACCTACATTTAGAAAAGCCTTGCAGCTTTGCGATGAAATTTTACGTCTCTATTTAGATATTCCTCTCTTAGAAATTCTCTACCCAGATGACATAGTTCGAGCAGCGCAAAATTCGCAATTAGATCTAACTGCTTATACTCAACCAGCTTTATTTGCGCTAGAGTATGCACTGTTTCAATTATGGCAGTCTTGGGGGATCGAACCCGGTGCAGTTATGGGTCATAGTGTGGGAGAGTATGTTGCTGCCTGCGTCGCTGGAGTATTTAACCTAGAAGACGCACTGAGACTGATCGCTTATCGTGGTGAGTTGATGCAGGCACTGCCATCCGAGGGAGAAATGGTGGCAGTATTTGCCGATGAGGAGCTAGTGAAGGCAGCAATAGAATCATCAGCGGGGCTAATTTCCATTGCGGCGATTAATGGTCCCAAGAATACCGTCATTTCTGGTAAGCGTGAGGCAATTCGAGCAGTTCTAAAAAAACTGGAAGCTTTAAAGGTAGATTTCCGTTCCTTAAAAGTTTCCCATGCTTTTCACTCCCCTCTAATGGAGCCCATGCTAAATGCTTTCGAGCAGATAGCTAGATCGGTAGAGTATTCACCTCCGCAGATTAGGCTGATTTCTAACCTAACCGGACAATCAATCGAGGGCGGAGAGATTGCCCAAGCCGAGTACTGGTGCCGCCACATCCGAGAATCAGTGAGATTTTCAGCCGGCATGCAGACACTTCATGACTGTAGCTGCGAGGTGTTTATCGAGGTTGGACCCCACCCAGTTTTGATTGGAATGGGACGACAGTGTTTGCCAGAAGCATCTGGAGTTTGGCTGCCTTCACTGCGCCGAGGACAATCCGACTGGCAGCAACTACTTCACAGCTTAGGGCAGTTATACGTTCGTGGGGTTCGGGTGGACTGGTGCGGATTTGACCGAGACTATTCACGTCGCCGTCGACCGCTGCCAACTTACCCTTTCCAACGTCAAAGATATTGGAGCGAATCGATTATTCCGCCATTCTCAACAAGTCAGTCTCACGAAAAGTTTGATGATTGGTTTTATGAAGTTGAATGGCAGCCCAAATCTTGTGAGAGGACTGAAACGCTCACCGCAGCAATTCCTTCCACTTCTCCAGGTCGTTGGCTAATTTTTGCCGACCGACACCAGAAGATTGGTACGGCACTAGCAAAGCTGTTAGAAGGGCGCGGAGACAGCTATGCTCTAGTTTTTCCTGGTGAATCTTATCAAGTTACCGACGGCATACATTGGCAGCTTGATCCAGCTAAGCCTGAAGATTTTCAGCAGTTATTGACTGAAATTGCCGCCATCGACGAACGACCTTGCCAGGGAATAGTTCATCTCTGGGGGATCGATGTAGCTCCGGTAGAAAGTTTTGTTGATTCCTGGTCAAACGACCAACTTTTGAGCTGTGGAAGCGTGCTGCATCTCGTTCAAGCAATGAGCGCAGTTAAGCTAGCTTCTTTACCTCGTCTTTGGTTAGTTACCCAAGATGCCCAATCAGTATCTCAAACTGCTTCTCTGGCAGTCAATCAAGCTCCTCTGTTGGGTTTAAGCCGAGTGGTGGCGATCGAACACCCTGAACTTTGGGGAGGACAGATCGATTTAGCTTCTGACGATGTTACCCAGGCAGCAACTTGCTGTTTAGAAGAAATCTGGCAACCAGATACAGAAACTGAAGTTGCCTTCCGACAAGGACAGCGATATGTACCTCGCCTCAGAAGACAACAAGCTGCTGCAACATCGACTGAAAATCTTCAGATACAGTCTGATGGGACTTACTTGATTACGGGGGGTCTCGGTGGTTTGGGATTGAAGTTAGCCAAATGGCTAGTAGATCGGGGAGCGGGACACTTGGTGTTAATCGGACGTAGAGGAGCTTCTCCAACTGCCTGCGAGCAAATAAATCAACTGCAAGAGTTGGGGGCGCAAATTGTCGTAGCCAAAGTTGATATCACTCAGCACAGCCAGGTGCAAGATCTTCTGGCTGAGATTGCCGAATCTTTACCACCGTTGCGGGGAATCGTTCACTTAGCTGGAGTCCTTGATGATGGCGTGCTGCTACGACAAAATTGGGAACGTTTTGTTAAAGTTATGGCTCCGAAGATAGCAGGGGCGTGGAATCTTCATCTGCTCACTCAAGACTTACCATTAGACTTCTTTGTTTCTTTCTCTTCCATTGCCTCGCTACTTGGCTCTCCTGGTCAAGGCAACTACTCAGCAGCCAACGCCTTTTTAGATGCTCTGGCACACTATCGAAGGGGGCAAAAGCTTCCGGCTTCCAGCATTAACTGGAGTCCCTGGGGCGAAACGGGGATGGCAGCGGAATTAGGCAGCCTTGGCCAGCAGCGATGGGCAGCAGCTGGGGTAAGTGCGATCGCTCCGCAGCAGGGAATGGAAGTATTGGGACGACTACTCGATCGCTCGGCAGCACAAACTGGGGTTCTACCAGTTGATTGGCCTAAGTTTTTTCAGCACTTTGCTACAGAAATCGAACCAACTTTTTTGTCTCAAATCGCCCACGAAACATATTCCCAAGTGGGAAGCGAGCCGAAATGGAAATCTCAACAGTCAGAACTGTTACAGCAGTTGACCGCAGCTTCTGCCAAACAGCGTCGGGTAATTCTCACGACCCACATTCAACAAAATGTTGCTACTGTTTTAGGTCGCGATCTCTCCCAGACAATAGACCTACAATTGGGGTTTTTTGACATGGGGATGGATTCTCTAATGACGCTCGAGTTGAAGAATCGCCTTCAAGGTAGTTTGGGTCAGACTCTTCCCTCAACCTTACTCTTTGAATATCCTACGATTGAGGCATTAGTAGGATATCTAATTGATGAACTACTTTCCTTAGAATCCTCTGACCCATCCGATGACGAGTCTGAGGGCGGGACTGACGCTCGAGTTGAGGTTTTGACGGAAATTCAAGGACTTTCTAATAACGAATTAGAAGCTTTAGTAAATGAAGAATTGGCAGCATTAGCAAACGGAAACTAAGATGAGTAGCATTTCTGAACAACTAAATCGACTCTCCCCTTTACAACGTGCCGTCTATGCGTTGAAAGAAACGCGCTGCAAACTCGAGCGACTCGAACGAACGCAAACAGAGCCAATTGCGATCGTCGGTATGGGTTGCCGCTTTCCTGGAGGGGCTAATGACCCAGAATCTTTCTGGCAAATACTTCATCACGGAATTGATACTGTTAAAGAAGTGCCTGCTTCTCGTTGGAATATCGATGCTTACTACGACCCCGATCCCGCAACTTTAGGCAAGATGTACGTGCGGCAAGGAGGATTTTTAGGGGTTGACATTGACGAGTTCGATGCCGAATTTTTTGGTATCGCTCCCAGAGAAGCCGTAAGTATGGACCCCCAGCAAAGATTATTACTAGAAGTTACCTGGGAAGCCCTAGAAAATGCAGCAATAGCACCAAATAAACTAGCAGGCAGCTCGACGGGAGTGTTTGTTGGCATGTCGGCAAACGATTACGCTCAACGCACGATGTTCGACGTTCCAGGTGCTATCGATGTTTATACCGCCACGGGAAATGCTTTAAATGCTGCCGCTGGCCGTTTGTCCTATATTTTAGGACTGCAAGGTCCTAGTATGGTGCTCGATACCGCCTGCTCTTCTTCTTTAGTAGCAGTTCATCTTGCTTGTCAAAGTCTCCGAACTCAAGAGTGCCAAATAGCGATCGCTGGTGGGGTCAATTTAATGCTTTCGCCTCAAGTGACGATTGCCATGTCCAAGTTACGCGCCTTGGCTGCGGATGGTCGCTGCAAAACTTTTGATGCAGCAGCTGACGGCTACGGACGAGGAGAGGGCTGCGGTATGATTGTTCTTAAGTGTCTCAGTAAAGCGATCGCCGATGGCGATCGCATCTTGGCAGTGATTCGCAGCTCCGCTGTCAATCAAGATGGTCGCAGCAGTGGACTGACCGTTCCTAATGGATTAGCTCAACAGCAAGTAATCCGTGCTGCCTTAGCTAAGGCTAAAGTAGAGCCAGCGAACATTGATTATGTTGAAGCTCACGGTACGGGAACGCCATTGGGAGACCCCGTGGAGCTAAAAACCTTGAATGCCGTCTTAGGCAAAGGACGTTCGGCAGAGCAAGCTCTCATGGTCGGTTCGGTAAAAACTAACATCGGTCACTTAGAAGCGGCAGCAGGAATTGCGGGCTTGATTAAAGTGGTGTTAGCCATGCAGCATCAAGAAATTCCACCTCACTTACATTTAACAGAACTAAATCCTCACATTGTCGCTCAACAAAACTCCGTAGAAATTCCGACTGAGCCAGTTTCCTGGCAGCAAAACCCCGAACGGCAACGTCTAGCAGGCATCAGTTCTTTTGCTTTTACTGGTACCAATGCTCATCTGGTGCTGGAAGAAGCCCCGCTGAAAGAGTCCACACCTACCACAAGGGAACGCCCCCTCCACCTGCTCGCCCTGTCGGCGAAGAGTGAAACCGCTCTCCAAACCATCTCCGCTGACATGAACGATTATTTAGCACAACATCCAAGGACATCTTTAGCCGATCTTTGCTTTACTGCCAACACTGGGCGATCGCATTTTGACTACTGTATGGCAGTGGTTGCCAATTCTCTGGAGGAGGTACGACAACAGTTAGCTTCTGTTGCTGCGAGAAAAGAGCCAGAGCTGCGATCTGTCAGTCAGCCGAAAGTAGCGTTTGTGTTTACGGGTCAAGGTTCCCAGTATATAGGGATGGGACGCCAACTCTACGATACTCAACCCACTTTTCGACAAGCTTTAGAGGATTGCGATGCCATTCTACGTTCTTATTTGGCTCAGCCGTTACTTGAAGTTTTATATTCAGATACCCATTCTTCTAATGGTGAATTAAATCAGACTGCTTATACTCAGCCAGCTTTATTTGCCCTCGAATATGCCCTGGCTAAGTTATGGCAGTCGTGGGGAATAGAACCAGATGCTGTCATGGGTCACAGTGTGGGAGAATATGTAGCTGCTTGTATTGCTGGTGTATTCAGTTTGGAAGATGGATTGAAGCTCATTGCCGAACGAGGAAGACTGATGCAGGCATTACCGCCTAACGGTCAAATGGCGGCAGTATTTACCAATGAAGCTACGATCTCCAAAGTAATTGAGCCTTATCGAGCCCAGGTGGCGATCGCGGCAATTAACAGTCCTCAAAATACCGTAATTTCAGGGGAACACGATGCCATCGAAGCTTTACTCCAGGAACTAGAAGAGCGGGGAATTGAGTTCCGTCGTTTGCATGTATCTCACCCTTTCCATTCCCCCTTGATGGAACCAATCTTAACAGAATTTGCCAGGGTAGCCTCAGAAGTCGCATATTGCACCCCCCAACTGGAGTTAATTTCCAACGTAACAGGACTATTAGCAGAAAGAGAAGTTGATTCTTTGCACTGGTGTCAGCACATTCAAGAACCAGTCAGATTTGCTGCTGGAATGAAAACACTATGCGATCGAGGCTATCAAATATTTGTGGAGATCGGTCCCCATCCAGTCCTGATTGGTATGGGAAGGCAGTGTTTGCCAGAAGGGACAGCAGTTTGGCTTCCTTCCTTAAGAAGAGGACAGTCCGATTGGCAGCAAATACTTTCGAGTTTGAAGTCTTTGTACGAGCTGGGACTAGAGGTTGACTGGAGTGGATTTGATCGAGACTATCAGCGAAATCGATTTTCCCTGCCAACTTATCCCTTCCAACGTCAACGATATTGGCTCGATCCGATTGAACGTCAGACCTCAAGAACAGTTGCCTCTTCATCAAAGATAACCCATCCTTTTTTGGGTCAGCGACTGCACTCCCCCCTGCAGCAGATTCAGTTTGAGTCTCAGTTCAGCCTCGATTTACTACCTCTCGTACCGGATCATCGGCTTGGCGGGATCCCCTTCTTGAACGCTGTCATTTATTTAGAGATGGCATTAGCTGGTGCTAGGGAAGGATTTGGCAAGGCAGTTCATCTTATAGAGGATGTCTTCATTTCTCACCCACTTACCCTATCCGAGGAGGAAAATCGACCTGTTCAGTTAATTTTAGAACCATTAGGCTCTGACAAGGCTTCCTTTCAGATTTTCAGCCTGACGAATAGCGAGACAGATGAACCCACAAACTGGACCCTACACGCCTCTGGGAAACTCGGCTTGGGAGAATTAGAAATTAATCACTCGATTCAAAAACCTGCTTATTTTGACAATCCCAAGAGCGAATATCAACAAGAATTATCCCGTTCCCAATTTTACGAGCGCATAGAAGAAACTGGAGGATATTTAGGTCCTAGCTGCCAATGGGTAGAGCGGATTTGGGTGGGAGATGGAAAAGCGTTCGGTAAAATCAGCTCTCCTCAGACAGCAAGTGAAACCGATGACGGCTATCAAATTCCTCTCGGTGTTATTGATGCTGGAACTCAGCTATTAATTGGCATTTTACTAAACTTAATTGACGAGCCTATCGTGATGGTGGGGATCGAAAGCTTCCGATTTTATGGTTCTTCTGCCAAGCAATTGTGGAGCGATGCTTCTGTACAACTCTATGAAAATAACCAAACCATTACTGCTAACATCCGGATCTTCGATGAAGCTGGACAACTGATCGCAGAATTTGTCAACGTACAATTAAGACGCATTAGTCGCGAGATATTAATGAGCGCTCGCTCTGGGAGTGGAACAAAGACTCGCTCGACAGGAGTTCGCCCCAGGGCAAAAGGCAGCCTGTCAAAAGAGAAACTCTTTGCTGCTGAACCTCAGAAGCGCCAATCTCTGCTAGAGATGTATATTCTCGAAGAACTGGCAAGAGCACTACAGCTTCCTGTATCTAAACTGAATTCCCAGCAGTCTCTTACTTCACTAGTTGACTCCCTAATAACCTTGGAGCTGAAGACACAAATCGAGGTCGATCTCCGAGTTGTCGTTCCCACTACACAGTTCTTTGAGGATACTAATGTCGCACAGCTAGCAGCTTTTGTGTTAGAGCAACTTAGTTCAGAGTTTTCTGAGCGATCTTTACAGTCTGAAAGCATCAATGGCAAAACATTAGCGCAGACTTCGGCAAAGCAAAATGGACGATCAGAAACAGAGGCGCAGGCAATGCTTGCTGCTAAGAAGCAACCACTTAAAAAAGGAGAATTAAGATGACTCATTTCGGAATTCTCTGTTTTCCAGAGCTTGGTCACCTCAACCCGATGATCGCATTGGGGCGTGAACTTCAAAGGCGCGGTCATAATGTCACTTTCTTTCAGATCCCTGATGGGCAGCAAAAGGTACTTTCAGCCGAAATGAACTGTCAATTAATTGGACAGTCTGAATTTCCCTTAGGTTCGACTTTCCAACTCAAGACCGAGTGGAGAAAACTAATGGGGATCTCCGGGGTGTGCTACGCTATCAAATCTTATCTACAACGATTAGCTGTTATAACCCTTCGTGAAGGGCCAAACGCCATTACCGCAGCAAGGGTCGATGTGCTCCTAGTGGATCAGTTAATGTTTGAAGGGGGAACAGTTGCAGAATTTTTGGGTATTCCCTTTATTACCGTGTGTAATTCTTTGCTCATGAATGTGGAAGCCAGCATTCCCCCTTACATTATGCCCTGGAGCTACAACACATCAAGGTGGGCATACTGGCGCAACCAACTGGGCCACTACCTGATGCACCACTACTTTGCACAACCGATCCTAAAATTGGTCAATGAGTATCGTCGTCAGTGGCAGTTGCTTCCCCACTCTAAACTAAATGACCCTTACTCCAAGCTCGCTCAAGTGAGCCAACAGCCTGCTGAATTTGAATTCCCGCGCCGGACTTTACCACCATACTTCCACTTCACGGGACCGTTTATTGACTCAAGCACTAGGAACCCCATCTCTTTTCCGTTTGAAAAGTTGACCGAGCAGCCATTAATTTATGCTTCTCTGGGGACGCTACTAAATGGTCAAATGAAAATTTTCCAAACCATTGCCGAAGTCTGCGCCAGATTGGATGTCCAACTAGTGATTGCCCTGGGAAGATCTGAGGATCTCGACTCTTTAACTGAATTTGCTGGTTCTCCACTGGTGGTAGCTTCTGCACCTCAACTAGAACTACTCCGACGAGCAGCTATAGTGATTACTCATGCAGGGCTAAATACGGTTTTGGAATCTTTGAGTAACGGAGTCCCACTGGTAGCAATTCCCATTAGCAATGATCAGCCTGCTGTTGCAGCTCGGATTGCCTGGACTGGAGTGGGAGAGGTCGTGCCGTTGACCCAATTAAGCACTTCTAGACTGGAGACGGCAATCCAGCAGGTACTAACTAATGACTTCTACCGCAAGAATGCCTCCAGGTTACAAGTAGCAATTCGTCGAAGTGGCGGAGTAAGCCGAGCTGCGGAGATTATTGAACAGACGATCTCCCCGAAAAAGTCAGAGATTAGTGCGGAAACACTGACCCCTAAGGAATTGGTAAAAACGCACTTACGTTGTCTAACTACCTGGCATTTCTAAGTTAGATAGATGAGATGTAGAGATGAAAGAAAATAAATGAACAATGATAATCCCAGATTGAGCATTGGAATGCCCATATACAATGGAGCACAATTTATCACAGAGGCCTTGGATTCAATTTTGGCTCAGACATTTAAGCTTAATCAAAACAGTTAACTATAAACATGAAATCTATTAACCAAGATTCGATAATTTCCCATCGTATTGATGTGCATCATCATATTGTTCCCACTCAATATGTTGGGGCATTAAAAGGAATTGGCATAGAAGCGGCTCACGGAGCAGGGTTTCCTAAATGGTCGCCAGCAATGGCACTTGATGTTATGGATCGAAATGGAATTGCTGCTGCCATTACCTCTATTTCTTCACCAGGTGTGTATTTTGGGGATGCTACTTTTGCCAGGGATTTGGCACGGCGGTGTAATGAATTTTCCGCCCAGTTAGTCAGCAACAATCCCGATAGATTTGGCTTTTTCGCTGTCTTGCCCCTGCCGGATACTGAAGCTGCTTTGAAAGAAGCCGAATATGCTTTAGACACATTGAATGCAGATGGTGTCATTCTGCTAGCCAGCACGGGGGGCAAGTTTCTCGGCGATTCAGATTTTGAAGAATTGATGGCTGAACTCAATCGACGTCAGGCTATTATCTTTATACATCCTAACATTCACCCGTCTAGTGAGAAATTAAAATTGGATATGCCGGGGTTTCTGATCGAATTTTTATTTGATACTACCCGTGCAGTTATTAATTTGATCTATACCGGAACTTTGGAGCGTTATCCTGCTCTGCGATGGATTTTATCCCATGCTGGTGGAACTGTTCCCTATATTGCTTGGCGCCTTTCCCTGGCTAATTTCGAACCAGAATTTCTTGAAAGAGCTCCCAGAGGAATGCTCGCTTATCTCAAGTCTTTCTATTATGACACAGCCCTTTCATCTTCTCCTTACGCAATGAAGACTTTGCTAGAACTCGTCGAGCCATCGCAAATCCTCTTTGGCAGTGATTTTCCCTTTGCGCCAGAGCCTATAGTAGCAAAAGAAGTTGAAGATCTGCAAAAGCCCGGTCTTTTTAAAGATCGAACTCTTAAAGCGATCGAGCGAGATAATGCCTTAACCTTATTTCCCAAATTCAAGCGGCAGAGAGAAAATATCTCCGATGCACAATATGTTGGTATTCAGGCACAAAAGAAAATATCGATTCGGACAAAAATAGCATTATCTCTGGCACGAAAGGTAATGAATGTTTGACCGCAGAATGCGTGTCAGCAATTCTCTAACGCTAATATCAGAATCAAAGTTCCTTTGCTTGATGTGTTGATTTACCCACTCTTTGTAAACCTTGATTATCTTGAAAAAATGCCATTCCCACTCTCTCGTGAATTTTGATGGCTTTATACTGACGGGGAGACAACCACGCTAAACAATACTCTGTATAAGTTTCATAGCTTTAAGACCTCGAAGATAAAATGGTAGCTTATTGAGAGCAGTTCCCATTAATTTTTCAATCCACTGCCAACAGATATCCATACTCAATACCCAAGTCGTACCGTACAATCCCGTCCAAAAATAACTATGTCTGGGTCGATTTTGACCTTCAACTTTTAGACGATTAATGTATTCAGTATGACCAGTATTTCTAATTTTTAATCCCCTTAAACAACTGGCTGTATAAGCGATCGCTATAAGCAGAATTAAATTAGTAAGACGTTGAGTATTAGCCGGGAGCAGGTCACTTTTGTAAGAACAAGTAAACTAAATAAGGAAAAGCGCTCGATTGCAACGTTAAAATCAGGTGTAGTCAAAATTGCGATATATCAATGCTAAAAACGCGATTGGCGCAAGCCACTGCGCGGAGCGCAATCGCCTCAGGGAAAAATAACCAGGGAGCGGAAAAAGCAAAATCTATATAGGGCAATGCTTTTAGGTACTTGTGTCAGGCACTCAGGCAGGTAATTCTGCTCAAAGAATCTCATCTCTACTTTACTCTATTCTGATACAAGTTTTAACGCTCGCCACAAAACAGAGCTGCCACACGAATATCAAGTCATATTTGAGACTTGAGAGCTTGTTTAAACCCTTTTTGTGTTTGACTTCTGTAATTTAGATGCGTTTGCCCTGACTTGACCACTGGATCATCTTTTTTATGGAGTTCTCTTAGAAAAGCGTTGCGTAATCTGACTAAATAAAGTCTCAATGGGATGGCGTAGTTGTTGCTTGATTTAAGCAACCTAAGTTTGGTCGGCGCGTCGAGAATTTTGTTTACGCATTACTTTGAGGAATATGCCATCGTTCTGTTGTAACTCATCTTCTGCTCTTGTAGATACTCACAAGCTTGATGTTGATTGCTATCAAAGTGTTTTGCTGCTACTAATGCTGCTGTAATTACCTCGGCATCATTCATCACACATCGACAATCTTCTTGATGTCCTAGTGCGTTGAGCAGATCTTCTGTGATGGCATATATCGCTATAATTTCGTTAAGCATTTTTCTCTCCAAGCCTTATCGCTTCTGGAGAGATTTTATTTGTTTATGCTTGGCATTATTCAATCACTAGCAACTTGGGTTAAGTAACGAAATTACCTCTAAAATATCGAGGAATTAGTTATCAAAAGTCTCTTCAAATCTCTCCTGCTCATGCTTCTCGTCAACGACTCAGCACCCCTCTATAAAGTTATTCCACCAGAAAAAGCACACCTTGCTGCTCAACTGCAAACCTTAGCCGACAACTATCAATTTGATGAGATTGTCAGATTACTGAATTTTTCTTAGTGCCGATCCTGAACTTTTCTCAACTTTAGGGTATTTTTCCTGCCCAAGATTTTACCCATACTAATAATCAAAGAAATCGACATCTCAAGGAGAAATATCATGAACTTAACCTATCGCGGACAAGCATATACCACTTCTAACAAGGTTGCTACTGTTAACACTGACCTACAGCTTACTTATCGAGGTCGATCCTATCAACCTTCTAGTGTTGTTTGGAATGATGACTCTAAAATTAACTTGGCTGGGCGAGCTAACTTAGTTTATCGAGGTGTTCCCTACATTCACTCTCAACGAGTTACTCTCGGTCATTTCACTCCAGTTTTTAGGTAATTTTTTGTTGGATAACACTTGCTATTGAGGAGAAATATCATGAACTTAACTTATCGAGTATTGGCAATATTGGCTTCAGTATTAGCTCCAGGTATCTTGACCAACCATGTAGCTTTAGCTGAAACTACAGCTAAAGATTCAGTTTCATCTACTTTTAATAGTTGTATTACCAAGGAAGAAATCACTAGTGCTCAAAAAGCTTGGGGTGATGGGATTGTTTTCATCGGCGAGGCATATACGAATGAAGAAGACTATAAAGCATTCGCAGCAGACCTTGTTGCTCAGCTATACGATTATGATGAGAGTACAGTTTTATTTAAGCCCACCAAAGCTTCAGCAAGAGAGTTTCGTTTAACAGAAGAGGAGGCGGTATCTTACTTTGTTACTGGTGTTATTGCTGAAGATCATGGATTTGCCATTCAACCCTGGAGTCAAGTCCGATTCGAGAACGCGGACATAATCCTTAATTGTGATTCTGCTCTTACTATGGGGAATTACTACTTTACGGATGCCAATACAGGTGAAGAAGTGAAGGTGGACTATACTTTCGGGTATCGCCAAGACGAAGATGGAAAGCTGTATATCAATCTCCACCACTCATCTTTTCCATATCAAGAAGCTAACTAGATTTAAGCCAATCTATTGAGTTAGCTAATGATTTTCCCGATCCTCTAAAATATCCAACGCTTAGTGTGAAGCTGAAAGCTTTGATAAAAAATGTTCTCCAAATTATTAATTCACACTAGGCGTATCCAGGAATTAGTTATCAACAGTTTCCTCAAATCTCTCCTGCTCATATCCCTCAGCAACAACTCTGAATTCCCTCTATTGCTCTAAGTACCTAAGCAAAATTAATTACATACTTGTCACCAAAGTTATCAAGTACTTTTTTTAGATATTTAATTAAGCTTTTTTGATTCTCATAAGCATCAAGTTCTATCCATTCATCTTTGATAAATTTCCCAAGTATCTCAATTAAATTTAGTTTGGGTGAATAAGTTGGTAGCTAAAATAATTCTAGATTTTTCTGCCTCCATTCTGATAATTTTTCCCTGAAAATATCCCTCGTATGGATTGAAGCTTGGTCTAGAATTAATACAGTATTTTTAGCTAGTTATAGTAATAAACTAGCTAAAAATTTGATGATACTTGGCTTTCAATAGTATCTTATATTATGAGGAAAAAGAACATGAATTGTACTTCAAAACCACTAACTCAAAAACAATCTCTTTCCGAGCGAAAATTAAATTTCGAGCAAAAACATCAAAAACCACAATTAACAGCTCGTTGGAAAAAAGTAGATGGCAAATTAATTTGCCAATGGATTATTGAATAAAGAATTTGTCCTCACTTTAATCCCTTCCCTTTCTCCAAACTACAAAGATTACCATACTTTAGCCAATCGAAAAACACTATAAATCAGCCACACAGCCGCTCTTCAAAGAAATTCTAGACAATCTGGTGTGTGATGGTGAATCTAGGGTACAAACTAACTTTATTCAGCATTAGTTATTTATCAGGAGCGTGATGATGCCAAAATCCAAGCCAAAATCCCACAAAATTCTCGTTTTAACTCAAGAGGAACGTCTTTCTGTCCAACGCCAACATGATGTTTTACTGCTATTGCAACATCTAGCAGAAACAGAAGAAACTACGGTCAAACTAATTCTCGATCGCCTTTACGATTTCGGTGCTGCTAACCTGATCGATAATAAACTAGGTTCTCGTTCCCTCAAAAAACTAACTAAAGTGGCGGCAAAGGTTTCTAAACCAGCTTTTGGAGTCATTGCACTATACTGGTTTAAACAAAACTGTCCCCAACTAATTGCTGATTGGTTAATCAAACAAGTTGCTTTTGAAAATAAACAAACAACTGCCACGGAAATAGTCAAAGTTGACTCTAATGAGCTTCAATTAGCAGAACCAAATAGCTTAGAAATTAGAAAGCTTCGCTCTCAAGTCAGATTACTTACTAACATTCTTATTACGGTTATTGCCCTTTGTGGTGGTAGTTTTGCTTGGTTATTCTACAGTCCCCAAGTTCAACCATCTTCATGGATGCAACCAGCCAAAATTCCTAATACTTTAGTCCAAAATTAAATCTGTCTTGTGTGCAATCTTGTCTCTTACTAGTTCAGTTCAATTGTTCTATTTGTTCTTTCTTTCTCAGGATTAGTTGAGTTTGCCTATCGCTTCGGCGATCGCACTCAGAGTTGGATTTTAGAGTCGGTTTCTGTCGCCCAAAGTAGCGATCGTCGATAAACCGAAATCAGTATAAATGTTCGGACAGACTCAACACTCTTCATCTTTATGCACCTGAATTTGAGAAAAATTAATCTCGACCAAAACCCTGCTTATTCTCTAGCAGTTAAGAAACTAAAATAGTAGGTAATTGTATCGCATAATTGTGAATTAAGACAAAAAAAGTATCTCAATAATAAAATTTTTTAATTCTTGATTTTGACATCTGAATTCTTAGAATAACACTACAATTTTAGCGCGAATAACTGTGGATATTTTGATTTTTTCAATGCCTGACTTTTTCTGAACTTTATTCCTGAACTTTTCTCAACTTTTCGGGATTTTTTCTGCCGAGGATAACCGATAAATTGAGAGTCAAAGAAAGTCAACTATTTTCAAAAGGAGAATATTATGGTTCAAATCAAAGCTTTAGGTGAGCGCAGACTAAAACTGGGGATGCTTGCGGTGCATTTTGTATAGCAGCAATAGCTTCTGGAATGGAATTAATTGGTCCAAAGGTTTAAAAGAAAGAGATTGACATTACCTACGATCCTGATGGGAAACACAAAGTTAGCGTAAAATTAAATATAAGCCATGACCCTAAAAAGTTGGCAAAAGATATTTACACAGTGACTGGTAATCTTTCCCAGACACATTAATGATGAGTAAGCATCAGCGATCGCTGCGATCGCAAATTTTCTCAAATGGGTTGCATCATTTGTTATAGGGATCAATTCCTTAAATAGACCAGACTTATAACCTTAAGCATAGTTTTCTCTTGTTTTGAGATTCAACACAGATTATCAGATGCAGTTATTTCAGCAACTTAATATTAATGGACGCTCGAATCAGATGTTCCACCATTTTCAAGCAACACAACTATCTGCACGAACTAATCGCCTCCCGCGTTCAAAAAACTTGGATTGTCAATTTTTTCCAGATTCGACGACGAGTACTGTTCTCATCGCTGAGGGAGAACGCGATATCAGCGAAGCCTTATCAGTTGCCATGAGACGATGGGCGCAAGAAGAACAAAGGAACGTAGAAGTAATTGTAGTTAAAAACGGGCAGCAAGCCATAGCTTACATACAGCAAGTGAGTTACCAAAATCCCCCCTTTTTAGCAATTCTCAACCTACGTATGCCTCAGATGAACGGACTAGAATCAGCTCAAATCGTCAAAGAACTTTGTCCGCAAATGCCAATTATTATTACCGCATCACGCGATGAGATTGACGAGCAATTAATCCAAAAAGCTGATGATTTTGCCAATCACAATTCCCAGATGGGTTTTGTAATTCGCACTAACAGCTCTCCTCTCTTGAAAGTAGCTTTGGAGTTGGAAATTAGGAAGCTAGTATCCCCACAAAAGAAGCAAGAGCCAGAAAATATCAGTTTATTAGGCAATTTAAAAGGAAAGCTAAGTCAACTGTTAACCAAAAATAGTAATTAAATTTTTAGCAACAGAACCCGAAGAAGCCTCATGATAACCTTCTTGAAAACGAAACTCCTTCCCCGTCGAGCAACTCAACTGCTCCTCCAAACGTTCGCCAAGTGGCAACAGGATCGATGCTTAGAGATGGGAGCTGCGCTATCCTACTATGCCCTATTTTCCTTGTTCCCCATCTTTTTGGTAGTCACCAGTATTTTAGGATTTTTGCTAGGTCCAGAAACAGACGTATTTAACCAGATTCTCAAGTTTGCTCGTGATTTTCTGCCCCCTGAATCCTTTGCGATCGTTGAAGATACCATGCTGCAACTGAATCAAGGTAGTGTACAGGCTGGGATAGTTGGATTCCTGCTCTTATTTTTGGCTGCTAGCAGTGTGTTCGGAGCACTGGATCGCTCGGTAGATAAAATTTGGAAAGCTACCAAGGATGAGGTCGAATCTGACAGCCTATGGTCAACAGCAATTTCATTTGTGGGTAAAAAGCTGATCGCGTTTGGCTTAGTTATTAGTACTGCGGCTTTTTTGTTGCTTTCACTACTTTCCAATATTGTCATCAGAATTGTGATGCAGATTATTACCAAAATGGATAGAACAATCGCGATCTTCGAGTTGAATGACTTGTTGATTGCCAGGGTTCTGCAAATTAGTTCCTCTTTTCTGGTAGTCGCGTTAGCGGTTTTGCTGTTGCTGCGATTTTTGCCCTCTACCCCTACTCGTTGGAACGATCTTTGGCCTAGTGCCTTGCTGACTACAAGCCTTCTGCTAGGACTGCAACAAATGGTCAGCCACAACGTAATTCAGATCGGGGCGCAGTATAATTCCTACGGAGTTATTGGCGGTGTGATGATTCTGATGCTGTGGATTTATTTCACCTGCCAGATTTTCTTTTTGGGCTGTGAGTTTTCTTACGTCTATGCCCATCTGTTTGGTAGTCGTCGGCATCGGCAATTGGAGTTGTAGCTGAAATTCGTCTGATGGCACAGTTATAGATCAGCCCTGATGACAGCATTAGTTTTTTTTGTCGGGGACTGAGGCTTCCGCTTCAGATTCTGTTGCCAAAAATTTAAACTTCCAGTCAATACCTGACTTTTCCTGAACTTTTCGGGATTTTTTCGGCAACAACTTATATTATACAGTTATATTAGACAGTTATTTCAGCAATTTAGTATTAATGAAGGATCAAATCAGATGTTTCATCATACTCAAGCAACACCACCATCAGGGGCATTCAGTTTTCTCCCACGCTCAAAAAACGTAGATTTTCAATTTTTTCCAGATTCGACGACGAGCACTGTTCTCATTGCTGATGAAGAACCCGAAGTCAGGGATGCCTTATCAGTTGCAGTGAGACGATGGGCACAAGAAGAACAAAGAAACGTGGAAACAATTTTAGTTGCAAATGGGCAGCAAGCTGTAGATTACATACAAAAAGTAGGTCGCCAAAATCCACCTTTCTTGGCAATTCTTGACCTACGTATGCCTCAGATGAACGGGCTAGAATCAGCTCAGATCGTTAATGAGCTTTGTCCGCAAATGCCAATTATTATTACCGCATCACACGATGAGATTGACGAGCAATTAATCAAACAAGCTGATGATTTTGCCAACAAAAACTCCCACATGGGTTTTGTTATTCGTACTAAAAGTTCTCCTCTTTTAAAAGTCGCCTTGGAGTTTGAAATTAGGAAGCTAGAAACCCCACAACAAGAGCAAGGACAAGAAAATATCAGTTTATTAGGTAATTTAA
The DNA here is from genome assembly GCA_030064975.1 of Pleurocapsa sp. MO_192.B19. Taxonomy (GTDB): domain Bacteria; phylum Cyanobacteriota; class Cyanobacteriia; order Cyanobacteriales; family Xenococcaceae; genus Waterburya. The sequence goes on along the minus strand of JASJDX010000104.1, from coordinate 2,632 downwards.
AAGGAAAGCTTAGTCAACTGTTAACAAAAGCATTTTAAAAAGAACAGTAATTAAATTTCTCCAGAATTAGCTTGTTTTTACAGTAGCAAACTGTGTCAGCTCAAATTATTCACTTAAGTATTTGGAGTCATCAATATGTTCAAGATTGAAACCTTAAAAAGAAGCGGAATTGCTGACGAAAACTTAACAGGTGGAGGCGGCAAACGAAAAATCAACACGGGGCTCATAAACGCCGGAGCTCGGCTCCGGCGACGGCCCCTCCTCATGAAAACCTGTATCTTGACTATCGGACTGCTGGCAACTCTCACCTTGGTCAGTTGCAGTAAGGAAGACGAGACCTCTTCATCTATAAGCGCTCCATCCTCATCAGTCTCTCAGAGTAAGACTCAACTATCACCGCTTTGTGAGCCCCACAATAATCTTGTAGCTTCTTTTGAAACCAAACAATATTGGGTCAATATCTGTAGTCAGGAGAATCAATTGTTTTTCGTGAGACAGCTCAAGTCAGATCCTAGTCAATTAATTCGACTTTCTACCTACTGGAATACAGACAACTCGAGTTTTTCTGCTGTTAGTGGCGATACTCTCTACGCTGTTAATGGAGAAGGCTTAACAGTTTGGCAAAATGGTAGTCAAATCCTTCAAGATCCGATAATCAATCATCCTGGTTCCAAGTCTAATCTAGTAAGTATTATAGAAAAACTGAACCGGACAAAAATCCTCGAGACTATCAGCGTAGGAATACTGCTAACAACCTTATATATATATGGTAAACCCTATCTTCACAAGTTAGGCAGCAATGGTCGAGCCATCGCTTATATAGTTAGTATCTTTGCTTGGCCAGGTATTGTGGTGGCTTGTCTAGCGATCGCCGAGATTCCCCTTGGTTTGCTCGCCTCCTTAACTGGTGCATTAGCTTTGGGTTTTTCCTTTGGTTCTAAGCAAGTCGTCGAAAATGCCGCTACCGTCGCCTTAAACTTACGGGATGACGTTTATGAAGTGGGAGACGTTATTGGCTTTGGTGGTGATGATGATTTCTATCAAGTTGCTGCCATTACAACTTCTAGTGTCAAGCTTTTGTCACTGGGAAAACATGCAGGTCGCATCCTCAATATCTCTCCTAGCGTACTCGCACAGAAAGAGTTTATTAACTATACCCAAGATGGTCCTGGCACTTTGTGTAAGTGGATTTTTCCCATTTCTCTGAAGGCTCAGATTGCCCAACCAGGTAGAGGAGATATGACTAAGATGGAAGATGCTTTATTCAGAGCAGCCAAAGAAGTTCAGCATTGGATTATTCAGAATACTAAACATCCCGAAGCTATAGCAGCCTTTGCTGCTGAAGCTAAGAAAGAAAAGGGTCGCCAGGATATTCCTGCGGGAGTGTTTTTGACCAAAGTAGAAAAATTCATCCATCACTATGTCATTGCCCTCTGGGTTCCAGGTATCGAAATTTATCGAGTGGCTTCTATTAGCAATGAGCTATTTCATCGTGCCTGGCATCATGCGGTCGAACTTCATGACTTAGAGTTAGCCACACCTAATACTGGTGATGATACAGACATCGTGGAAGCGACTCAAGCAATTGCTCAATCTCTCAGAGAAGGATTGGGTAAAATGCAAGACTTGAATCGCCCATTCATCAGCCCCACAGATGAAGTACAAAAGAAATATCAGTCCAACCAAGATGAAATGGAGAAGAGAAACCAAAATCTCTTCCAGAGGGGGAAAATGAGATAACATTACAGCCAAAGTAATGGGTTCAAGGAGAGCGATTCTCATGAAGGGTTGCTTCATGAGAATGAGTAGGGGATAGTGCTTTATACAGTAAGGATAACTTAGGATTACTCCAACAAATTAAATGGGATTCCTTCTTTCAAGGCGGTATCACTGTTCCCTTCAGCTTCCATCTTTCTTAGAGATTCCTTGGCCAATTGCCAACGCTGTCGCCATAAGCGGACTTGATTTCGCTGCAACTGTAACTGCTGGCTAATCTTACTGTTGTTCACTCCTTCCCCTGCTAAGAGAATTAACTGAGCGCGTCTAACGCGCTCGATAAGGATTGGTAGTACGACGGGTAATTTGTTCCAGAATATTTTTCTGACGTTTGGATCTAGCGATCGCTTTGGCTTGAGGGTTGGGCATCAATTACTATTGAATTACGAGATTTGAACACAAATAGATATTGTTAGCATACCTCTATCTTCTTAATTAATCTTCTCTCTTGAACTGATTAGTTATTTGCGCCCAGATGTACTAGTTAAATGCCACATATCTCTGGCTCTAACTTTCTCAACAACGTGATTGCACAAGCTGGGGAAACCCCAGCTTGCCTCACGTTCAAAATTAAATCGTTCACATAATTGTCCAATGACTGTTTCAATCAGACGGCGAAAACGATTTAGTAAATAGAGCAACTTTTTGTCTCGTTAATCTTTCATGTTAGAGCGTTTTGGAGTCTGAAGATTAATCGCCGATTGAGATCACTCCATTTCTAGCCGACTATCGAGATCACCTTTGTCTCCAATCAGCAACCCACTAATTCCCCCAACAACATCCCATAAAGCTTCTCTTTCTGAGCCGTTGGCCCGAGTCAGAGTAAATCCTGTAATTACCCCAACGGCACTAATTA
>JASJDX010000099.1 GCA_030064975.1 Pleurocapsa sp. MO_192.B19 | reverse complement strand
AAACCCATCAAAATATTTATACCGCCAGCACGGTAAACCGAGACGGTTGGAATGTGGCTCGTAGCAATAGTGAAGGATCTAAGTATTATGGAGACAGAGTCTGGTTTTTACAAGCTATTGCCGGTAAAGAAGTAACCTATCAAGCTTTGATTAGTCGCACGATTAAGCAACCTGCTATCTGTCTAGCGTCTCCTATTAAGCAACAAACATCTGAAATTACAGGCGTAGTGGTTATTTGTACAGAGCTTTCAACTCTGGCAAAGCAAATCGGTGAACTTAAATTTGGTCAAACTGGTTATGCCATCTTAGTGGATCAAACTGGCAAATTATTGGCTCATCCTAACTCAGCTTTGATCTCTGGTACAGAATTACACAACTTAAGTCAATATCCACCCATTAAAAATACCTTAGAAGGTCGCAGTGGTTTCTTTTATCATAAAAACGAGAAAAATATCAATTGGATTTCCTATGGTATTACCCTGGAAAATGACTGGAATGTAGCAATTGTACAACAAGAAGACGAGTTTTTACAAAATCAACACGAATTTGAAAATTTGGCATATTTGGTTGCCTTAGTAGCTGTGATTATAGTAAGTATTTTGACTTGGCTATTAGCTAATTATCTAATTCGACCGCTCGGGAAACTAACCACAGCAGCAAGGGCGATCTCTAATGGTCAGTTAGACAATAGAGTAGAAGTAAAGAGTCAAGATGAGCTAGGTATTCTTGCCAAATCTTTTAATCAAATGGCAAACCGTTTAAAAATCTCATTTCAAGACCTAGAAGAGCGAGTTAAACAAAGAACTTTCCAACTCAACACTGCCAAAGAAGCAGCAGAAAATGCTAATCAAACCAAAGATAGATTTTTAGCCCGTATCAGCCATGAATTGCGCTCGCCTCTTAACACCATTATTACCTATACTAAAATACTTAAGGAAGAGCCTAACTTAAGAGACAGTCAAATCAAAGGATTAAGTACTATTCGGAAAAGTGGAATTCATTTATTAAACTTAATTGAAGATATTTTGGACTTTTCTAAAGCCAAGGTGAGTAAACTTGAACTAAATCCCACTCACTTACACTGGCAGTCTTTCTTGGATGGAATAGTCGGCATGATTGAGGTGAGTGCTAGAGAAAAAAAACTGCTATTTAAGTGTGAAACTGTAGGCAACTTGACAGACATTTTAGTCGATGAAAAAAGGCTGCGACAGGTGCTAATTAATTTGCTAGACAATGCAATTAAATTTACTAAACAAGGTCAAGTCACTTTGAAAGTTAGTGCCTTAGAAGTGACAGACTTCTTTGATAATACGAACTCGCAACCCCAACACACACTTTGCTTTGAAGTCACTGACACAGGCATGGGGATTAGTCCTCAACATCTTGAGAAAATTTTTCAACCTTTTGAACAACTTGGTCAGGCTGAACAACAAACAGGGGGTACAGGTCTTGGTTTGTCCATCAGTAAGCAAATAGTTGAAACCATGGGAAGTCAATTAAAAGTCCAGAGCAGATTGGGTGTCGGGACAACTTTCTGGTTTGACATCACTGTTCCTGTGGTTCAAACTCTGCCAAAAATCCCCGATAATAATGGAAAGGTTAAAGCATTAGCTCCTGCTAGTTCGGGGCATAAAATTCTGGTGGTGGATGACAAAGAAGAAAATCATTTTTATTTAAACAGCATACTTAAACCCTTGGGCTTTAACGTGTTTATTGCTATTAATGGTCTGGAGGCATTAAAACTAGCACCTTTGATTCAACCAGACCTAATTTTGCTCGATTTATATATGCCAGTTAAAACTGGGTTTACACTAGTCAAAGAACTCCGAAAGATGTCACAATTTGAGGCTATTCCTCTGATTTTGATGTCGTCCAGTAGCCAGGAAATATTAGAGAAAGTGAGTTATAATCTTGGCTGCGAGGGGTTTCTGACTAAACCCATTGACGAGAACAAGCTACTTGCTCTACTACAAAAGTGCGAAATCCTAGTCTAGGATCTAATTTAATTTGGCTCATATACTCCACTCGCTTATCGCCAGCGATAAGCGGTGGCTTATTCAGACCTTTGGCGTTAGAAACTAAAGGTTGTACGCACAGTAGTAATAACTAAATCGTCATTATCCTCATTGTTGTCAGGGTTGCTAACATAAACTACACCAGGAGTAATAGCGATATTGTCATTTAGTTGATATTGATAAAAGGCTTCGGCGTGGAAGGAAGTTTCATCGTCTTCATCAAATCCTTCGACATCAATGCTAGAACTTCCTACGTAAGGTTCCATGCCGACGATGATACCAGCTATGCTTCCTTCTTTACCTAAATCGGGGAAGGCTAAAGTAGCTGCCCAATTCCAAATATCTTGTGTACCTCGTCTAATAGTCTGTCCATCAGCAACAAATTCTTCAAGAGTTCTCACTACGCTTAAACCACCCCAGCCACCGATTATAATGCGATCGCTCAGAGCAAAGGAAAATTGCGCACCGTAGGAGTTATTTGAAGTAGAAACAGCCTCGCCAGATAATTCTTCAGTCAAAGATTGAATGTTAGCGAGATCGCTACCTGTTTCAGTATCGCTTTGCTCGAAACCATTAACGTAGGTAAAGGCGATGTCTAGTCGTTCAAAAGGAGTAAATAATAGTTGTCCAATAGCACTGTAAGAGCCGTTAAACAAACCACTCCCATCATTAGGATCGCTGGCGTCTCCCGCTAGATAACCTGCACTGAACTCTAATTTTTCTCCAAAGCTATGAATGATTCCCACTCCTGTTTCCCCTGGTGGTAGATATATAGGACTACGAGTACCAAAAGCAGAAATTGCTCCTGAACCACCATCACCATCAAGAACACTAACGGTGTCAGCAATATCATCCGCCGCTAATCCTGCTGCACCAATGAGAATGTTAGTATTTTCGCCAATCGGGCGATCGTAAAATAAGACCTCTAAGCCAATATCATTATCAGCAGGTTCAGCAAAAGCGAGATCTCCTTGAAAAGTGCCTGTTTCATCGGCAAAAGATGGGAAATTTCCTGTAGAAAGACGAGTGAAAAGTAAATCTTCCCCTGTAAAACTAGTCTCTAATTCTAAACGAGTACGATTACCAAATACAGGCACTCGATCTATATCATCATCATTTCCATCAATACCATCATCATTAGAACCTGCAACAACACTAGCAAGACCAAAAATCACCTCTCCAGCTAGTTTAGTTGTAGTAGAAAATTGATTGTCTTCGAGTAAAGCAGTACGACTTTCCAGTTCATCGACTCTACCGCTTAAACTAGCTAATTCTGCCTCAAATTCTTGGCTGAGACGATTTATTGTCTCTAAATCTTCTTGTCCTACAGACTGGGAAGAAGCAATTAGACGCTCAATTTGATTTAGGCAAGAGTTTAACCCAGCGGCAAATTCGTAACGAGATAGGGGTTGGTTACCACGATAAGTTTGGTTAGGAAACCCAGCAATACAGCCGTAACGGTCTACTAAACTTCTTAAAGCTTCATAAGCCCAATCTGTTGGGGATACATCTCGCAGTTGATTGACGTTAGTTACTTGACCAATACTTTTTCCTTGATTTTCCTGTCCGTATTGTTCAATCTGATTAATAATTTCGTTGGGTTCAGTTTGGCCTTGGGCTGGATTAGTATAAATCCCTGTAGCCAAGGCGGCAAAAATAATTGGAGCAGTTTTGCCCAAAATGTTAGTCATAATAATCCTCACACACACATAATTAAGATAATGATTCTCTCGATCGAGCAATACCCAGCTTGCTTTCGGCATTAACTAGACTGTCGCGGAAACGATAAGACACTTGAACGATTTCTCCTCGCTGAGAAACATCAAGGCTGCTATAGGGTTGGGCAGCAACATGACCTTCAGTAAAATAATGGGCTATGGCGGTCATCGCTACATCATTAAGCTGCTGATTCTTCGAAAATTGTAGCTCCGTAGTCATTAGCATTTGCCGCTCCACTAGCCGATAAACCGACGGTAGTAGCTAAACTAAGTGCTAAAAATAGTTCTATATATTTCATTTGAGTCTCATCCTAAATAACAATATGTATTAATACTAAAGATTGAGAATACCGTTAATGAAATATCTTGTCAACTAGTAAAGTTATGAGGTAAACAACATTAGCCAAAGGCAGTAATATCGATAAAATCAAATAATATTAATTTAAAGATTTTAAAAAATAAATATTAACTGTAAACTCCATGGTTGAGTTCCATTACGAACAATTTCAATTTGTTTAATAAATTCACGAAAATAAAAGCGTCTTTCTGATTCTGATAAATCTAACCAAAATTGTGGTAAAGAGACATCTTTAGCGATCGCTTGTAAATTACCAGGAGGCAGTTGAGCCACTTGATTTTCTAATTGGGATATTTCGGTACGTAATTTATAGTTACGAATAGCAACAGTTTCTCGATCTAAAATTCCCTGTTGAACTAAATTTGGCAATTGATTAAGAATATCTTGTTTTTGTTTAATTTGCTGTGCTAAAGAGTCTTGGATGGTGGAAAGATCGGGCAGGTTTAGTTCAGCAACAGCTAGGGGAAGTTCAACACAAATTTTTTCAATAGTTTGGTTCAAAACTTGAGAGTAAGCAATCGCTTTACACTTAGGATTTTGAGGACAATTATGACAACGTAAATAAAGATATTCAGTTTTTTGCTTATGTTGAGTAACGCGAGTAATATTCATAGTTAACTGGCATTGTTGACAAATAACTAGTCCTGCCAGAGAGCGGGGGGCACTAGCTGTACGGGGTGGCAAACGACTATTTCGACGTAATAAACGATCTATTTGTGCTGCTTCTTCTCGGTTAATAATTGGTGCGTGGGTATTAGAAATTAAGTCATTATTCTGATACTTTAAATCTCCTCGATATACAGGATTGAGCAGCCAATTGCGACCAGTAGAAGGAGATATTTTTTTACCATATCGCTTTTCTAAATATCTAACTGCACCACGTAAAGAGCCAAATAATAAAAATCTTTCAAAAAAATCTTTAACTACTGGAGCAGTACTTTTGTCAATAATATATTTATCCTGACCACGACGATATCCGTAGGGAGCTTTTCCTGGTGGGGGAAGGATTTTTAAACGATTACGAGCATGACCTTGCTTGAGTCGGGTACGTTGCTTATTTGCTTGTATTTGTGCTAATAATTTGCTTAAATTAACCTTAAGGTCGTCTTTACTAACATTCTCCCATATAACAGAACTATAGTCTTGTTCTATAGTGATAATTTTAATTCCTAAAGACTCTAATTGTGTAAGGCGATCGCTAATAACACTAATATTTTCTCCTAATTCTTCTAACCGACGAATCAACAAATAATCAGGCTTTTCAAGTTGGCAGTCTGCAATCAACTGTTTCAACTGTTGATGTTCACCTAAATCTTGATAAATCTGGTCTATTTCTAAACCCCATATTTCTTTGTTAGGTGCTACTTCTAACAGAGGATCACTATAGATGTAGGCAATAATTTTCATATTTTAGTATTTATTATTATTTGTTACCTAACAATGTAAAATAGATTGCATTTTACAAGTTTATGTTGTGTATTCAGCCAATATTATTTAAAGTAAAAATTAAATTTATCTGATTTTTCTCATTTACTGCTAAATTTTCTTTGGGGAGTAAGGACTTGAAACTAATGGAATTACATCAAAGGGCATGGTTAGAAAAAAGAAGTTTTGTTCTATTACCTAACAAGCTAAAACTTTATCTTAAAGATACAGAAGGAGAGTATGAAAATTATATCTCTTATGAAAATCTCAAAAGCGAGGCGCAAATACGCTGTCGAAAAAATTCTAAATTACTTTTTGTCACAATCGCGGCAATTAGCTTTGCTATTTGCATTTTGCTACAAGGTTTATTAATAAATCAAGGATTTAATTATGCTATTGTTGTTCCGCTGACAATTGCGGCAATATTTGCAACCCTATATCAAGTTAAGAAACAAAACTACGTTATAGTGGAAACTTTTGATCGTAAAAAAGTTATCTTCTTAAGAGATAAACCTAATCGCCAAGCCCTAGAAAAATTTTTAAACCAACTTTGGCGACACCGCAAAAAATATCTAAGAGAAAAATACTTTTACATCAATCATAATCACGATTTAAAGCAGCAAACAGAAAGACTTAGATGGTTATTAGAACAAAATATTATTACCAAAGCTGAATTTAAATCTGCTCAAGAAGACTGGATTATTGATAAAACCTATCAATCTTAAAAAGAATAAACAACTGCAAACAAACAATGAAAGTTACAATTATTGGCTGTGGATATGTTGGTAGTGCAGTAGCTCGTTTATGGCACGAAGCAGGGAATCAAGTTACAGTAACTACAACTACTCCAGATAAAAAACCTCAATTAAAAGCGATCGCTTCTGAAGTCGCTTTATTAACAGGAAATAATATTACAGATTTAAAACAGGTAGTAGCAGATCGTGATGTGGTGCTACTCAGCGTAGGGGCAAAACAACGCAACCCAGAAACTTACCGCCAAACATATTTACAAACAGCCCAAAATGTTGTTGCTGCTATTCGTGCAACCTCTGGGGTACAACAGCTTATTTATACTAGTAGTTATGGCATTCTAGGTAATAAAAACGGTGACATAATTGACGAAACCACCTCAGTTAACCCCGTCAATGAAGGTGGCGAAATTATGTATCAGACTGAGCAGGTTTTATTATCAGTACCCAAGACAGAGTTTAAAACCTGTGTTTTTCGCTTATCAGGGATTTATGGCAAAGGAAGAGAATTAATTAAAATATTTAAGAGTAGATCGGGGACAACACAACCAGGAACAGGAGAAGACTATACAAATTGGGTTCATTTAGATGATATTGTGCGGGCGATCGATTTTGCTCGCAAAAAACAGCTACAGGGGATTTACAATTTAACTAGCGATGAAGTTTTAACTACTAAAGAGTTTTTCCAAAATTTATTTCAAGCTCATAACCTACCCCTAATTAATTGGGATAGCCAGAAGCCTTCGACTCGCCCTTATAATATGAAACTCTCTAACCAAAAATTAAAGGATACTGGATTCAAACTAACCCATACCCAGATTGAGTTTAAGTAAATTGATAATCAATTATTAACTTTAAAGTCTTAATATGCCAGATTAAAGTGAAACTGGTTCATAAATAAAAGCTAATAGCTAATAGCTAACAGCTGTCAAATAATTTACATAACTCACGTTAATTTAGTATGTCCTTAAAAACTCCTAATATTCTGGCATTAGACTTTGATGGTGTAATTTGTGATGGCTTGATTGAGTATTTTGCCAGTACTAAAAGAGCTTATCAACAAATATGGCAAGCAAATCAAATTGACGACAGCCTGGCACCAGTTTTTTATCGCTTACGCCCTGTTATAGAGACTGGCTGGGAAATGCCCATATTGCTACGGGCATTATTGTTAGGAATTACCGAAGCAGAAATCTTGAATGACTGGAATGAGATCGCTCTACAAATAGTAGAGTTAGAAGGGTTAGATAAATCTTCGGTGGTACAAAAATTAGATGGAGTCAGAGATAATTGGATTAAAAATGACTTGGATCGATGGCTAGGGTTGCATTGTTTCTATCCCCATGTGATTGAGCGTTTGCAACAACTAATAAATTCTGCCGTTGAGTTATATATTGTTACTACTAAAGAAGGGCGCTTTGTTAAAAAATTACTCCAACAGCAGGGGCTTGATTTACCAGTGACTCAAATTGTTGGCAAAGAAAGTAAACGTCCTAAATATGAAACCTTGAGAATTATTAGAGATAAGCATCAAAAAACAGGAGAAGATATCAAGATTTTTTTTGTTGAAGATCGCCTTCCAGCTTTGCAACAGGTAGCTCAACAGCCAGATCTTGAGTTGGTTAAGTTATTTTTGGCAGACTGGGGTTATAATCTGGAGAGCGATCGCCATTTAGCCCAACAAGATCAACGGATACAGTTACTATCTCTAGCACAATTTAGCCAAGAATTTGTAGCCTGGGGATAAAAACTAATATCAGTTCTAGCCTATTATGGGGTTGGAATGATCTAGTTTAGCTATCCCACCGTTTTTAAAATCTACGCCCCGTCAATTTGCAATACTTACCAATAATCTATTCAGCAACACGAATAGATTATTGGTAAGCGCTCCGTAAGAGTACGCCGAATGTAACCGCCAATTTTTATGAACTGATTTACTCTTCTCCAAACAAATTGTTCTTATTGATCAGCGGCTAAAAGTAGCTAGTAAGCTTATTGTATGGAGGATGGGAGAATAATTTTAACAATCCTTGCCATACGCCTAATTAAACGGTAGTTTACGACACTCATAATGAATTTTTTGTCAAGTATATTTAAGAAAAATCAAAATAACTGATAACTCAGATGAATCTGAATCCAATAAACGCTATGGGAGCGAATACCGTTTCTGACCCTTCCATTGTTTCATCATCTCCATTACCTTTGCCTGGTAACGAAAGTGAATACAATTCAGATAACACCTCACTAGTTACGGTGGCAGAGACAGTGGGGAAGATGCTTTTAGCTCTGGGAGTTAAACAAGCTTTTGGGGTATCTGGAGGTGCGATTGGACCGATTTGGGCTGCTTTAGAAGAAAGTCCCCTCGAAGTGTTTCATTTTCGTCATGAAGGAGGGGCTAGTTTTGCTGCAACTGAATCTTACTTGGCTAATGGTCTTCCCGTTGCCTTCTTTGCTACCACGGGTCCTGGTATTACTAACGCCTTGACAGGGCTTTTTGCTGCTAAATGGGATGGTGCAAAAGTTATTTTTCTCTCTGGAGCAACAACAGCAGGCAAGCGAGGGCGATGGGCCTGTCAAGAAACCAGCAGCTATGCTATGCCCGTGGAGGGAATTTTGACTTCAGGGAAGCTGTTCGATTACGCGACAACTCTCGAATCTAGTGCTCAATTACCGGAAATTGCTCGCCGACTGGCCATTGGTCTAGCCCAACCTGGTGGCTTCGTTGCTCATTTAAATATTCCGACAGCAGTTCAGATGGGTTTGATCAATAACTCTTTACCAAAGGTTAATTTCTCTAGCTCTCTAGTCACCATTAGCGAAGAAAGAGTCAGCGAATGTGCTTCTTTACTCTCAGAAGGTTCTTTTTGTATTTGGGTTGGTTTTGGTGCTAGGGAGGCAGCCGTTGAAATTCTCCAGTTGGCTGAGAGAATGGGGGCTGCGGTCATGTGTTCTCCACGGGGAAAAGGAATTTTTCCCGAAACTCATCCTCAATTTGTCGGCGTTACAGGCATTGGTGGTCATGACTCTGTTTTTTCTTATATGCGGGAACACCCTCCTTTACGTACATTAGTTTTAGGAACACGGCTGGGGGAGTTGACCTCTTTCTGGAATCCAATTCTGGTTCCCTCAAAAGGATTTATTCATGTGGATATCGACCCAGAAGTGCCAGGAGTTGCCTATCCATCAGCCGAAACTGTGGCTATTCAATCTGATGTTGGACTATTTCTCAAGGCATTGTTGAAACACTTTCCCGAATCTTCCTGCCTCTCAACTCCTCCTTCTCTACCTCGTCCTCAGCTAGAGAGAATCAATCCCACTTGGAGCGAGCCAGTCCGTCCAGAGGTACTTTTAGACACCATTCAAAAGGTCATTGTTGAAGGAAGTGATGCCTTAGTCATGGCTGAAGCAGGTAATACTATATCTTGGACAGTCAATCGCCTATTATTTATCCAGCCAGGTCGTTATCGAGTCAGCACTGGATGGGGGTCAATGGGGCATTTTACTACAGGGGTTATCGGTGCAGCTTTGGTAAAGAAAAGGAAAGCGGTAGCTCTAGTCGGAGATGGTGCCATGCTGATGAATAATGAGATTAGTACAGCCGTTAAATATCGAATTCCCGCCGTTTGGATTGTCTTCAACGATTCCAGTTACAATATGTGCCAACAGGGGATGGCTTTACAAGGTTTCAAAAAAGTAGATACTGAAATTCCGCCGACCAATTTTGTCCAAATTGCTTGTGGTTTAGGGGCTGATGGAATTCGAGTCGAAAGCGAAGCTGACCTTGAAGCAGCCTTAGAGACAGCAATGGCAGCAAATATCCCTTTTGTTGTTGATGTAGTTATCGATCACAACAGATTAGCTCCCATTGGAGGTCGTGTCAAGAGCTTGAGTTCCCAAGGGGCTGCCAAACCCAGTTCTTCTCTTTGGGAATAAAATGAAATTTTAACTATCCGTCAAATACAGCGGTCAGCTAACAGCGGTTAGTCATTGATGTCAAAACTGACTGCTTTTTTCTCAATGCTTAATAGTCATACTCGCTATAGATTAACTTAAAGATGAAATCATTTATGGAAATAAACAATAATAAAAAACTTGTTGAGGATACTTACAAAGCTTTTAGTCGTGGCGAGTTGCAATATATAGTCGATGTTTGTGCAGATGAGGTGTCCTGGAGTTATTATGGTTTTCCGAGACTCCCTTTTGTAGGAGATTTCCAGGGAAAAGCTGGCGTGAAGCATTTTTTCGAGTCGCTTCGTCATACGATAAAAACTCGGGACTACGAGTGGAATGAATTTGTTATCGATGGAGATCAGGCTGTTGTCTTAGGTTCGGGCAAAGTTGAAGTTAAGTCAACGGGTAAAGAGTTTGAACACAATTGGTGTCATGTGTACAATCTCAAAAACGGTAGAATAGTTACTTTTCGTGGCTTTACAAGTAACCCACATGGCATGGCATTTGCTTTCAATGTCCTTTAACCTAATAAAAGTTGAAGCTTAGGGAAGAGAAAGAAGCATCTCAAATCTTTCAAAAGACAAAATCATTTGCGAGAACAAAATTAATCTCAAGGTAGTCTATCAAAGAAGTTTTGGATAAGTTAACATATCATTCCCAATCCAAGGTGCGATCGCTCGATCGTACATCAAAAAACAGGAGAGGAGATGAAGATTTTTTTTGTTGAAGATCGCCATTTAGCCCTGCAACAAGTAGCTCAACAGCTCGACAGCCTGAGCTCAATTTGGTTGAGTTATTTTTGGCAGACTGGGGTTATAATCTGGAGAGCGATCGCCATTTAGCCCAACAAGATCAACAGATACAGTTACTATCCCTAGCACAATTTAGAGAAGAATTTGTAGCCTGGGGATAAAAACTAATAGTTAATTTAGTTAACTGCGATCCCTTAGCTGCGCGGTAGTGCAATCGCCGCCCCTTGTTCTTCCAAATTTTTTAAGCTTAATCTCGCTTGGTCTAAGTCATAGGGGAAAGGTTTGGCTATTGGCTGGTAATCTTTTTCATGGGGTTCACCATGACGCAATACAGCGTTAACTAGTAAACAATCTTGGTCATGAAGATTAATTGAACCATGTAAAACTCCTGGGGGAATAGTCGCAACTTGAGGAACTTTCTCGCTTAGAGGAATGTATTGATATCGTCGATTGTATAAAATTACCAACACGAAACTTCCTTTAACTACCAATAGTTGATCCGTCTGATGTTTATGAACAAAGAGATCGTCAATAGTGCTGGCTGGTACTTTAACCAACATAGTTTCATCACTAGATTGAGGTGTATAAAATTCCGCCATTCCTCCTTGAATAGATTGAAGAGGATGAAGAGTTATACCTTGAATTAGTCCCATGATTTTTCGCAGTTATATTTTAGGAAAGATTAATAATCAAGAAGCTATTCGTCTGTTATTGTAAACAAAGGTAACGAATACTGTTCATTATGACAAAAAAATCTTGACAAAAAACCCGATTTAGTATCTAAATACACAAAAAACGAAATTTATTTAAGCAACGGTAACAAGACACACACTTATTCACTGCTTTAGATCTTTAAACAGGGAAACACTACTACAAAACTGGTATACATATATACAGCAAATACCGTATCTATCACGCAGAATTAAATAACTAGTGAGGATGTCTTTCCACACCTCGATAAAAATTTTATGCAACCCAAAATAATTGTTTGCGGCTTAGGGCGTACTGGGTCAAAAATCTATAGTTTACTAAAACAACAAGGGGCGAAGGTAGTGGGAATTAACCACTGTCCCTTAAATAGACCTGCAAGCGAACAAATTATTATAGGCGATCCGCGATCTAATGCCACTTTGATTCAAGCTGGAATTAGACAAGCTAAAACCCTAGTTTTGGTTAATGATGATGATGCTCTTAATTTAGCAATTTTAACTCAAGCTAGAGTACTTAATCCTCGGATTCGGATTATCAACCGCTTACTCAACCACACTTTAGGCGAACGTCTAGACCTTACCTTACCCGATCACTTTACCATGAGTGTTGCGGCTCTTTCTGCACCACTGTTTACTTTTGCAGCTTTGGGCAACCAAGCAATTGGACAACTACAACTATTTAATCGTACTTGGCCGATACAAGAAGAAGTTATTGATTCTGCCCATCCCTGGTTAGGGATGAGTCTTCAAGAATTATGGGACGATCCCAACCGAATGTTGATTTATTATCTGCCAGCCCAAGGAGAAATCGATCTGGTTTCAGCAATTAAACAAGGTGCTTGTTTGCAAACAGGAGACTGTCTGATTATAGGAACTAAACCGAAAGTTCTTACTAAGCGTCGTTCTTGGCGACAGAAATTACTCAAGGCGATTTATAATCTTCCTCGTTACCAATATTATGCTCGACCTGTAACTTTGGTTAGCTTAGCTTTATTAGGAGTAATTTTTCTGACAACTCTCATCTATGTCAGTGTTAATTTCCAAACTTCGATCGCCGATGCACTTTATTTTTCTGTCGGCATGATTACTGGTGCAGGAGGGAAAGAGGAAGTAGCTGAAAGAGGTGCAGATCACATTAAGATTTTTACGGCTGTGATGATGATTGTAGGTGCAGGAGTCATCGGTATTTGTTATGCACTAATCAATGACTTTGTTTTGGGGAGTCGTTTTAGACAGACAATAGATGCGGCTAAAATACCAAGACATAATCATCATATAGTTTGTGGCTTAGGGGGTGTTGGAATCCAAATTGCTCGTCAATTGCATTCTCAAGGGCATGAGGTGGTAGTAATAGAATCTGATCCTAATAATCGTTTTCTGCACTCTGCCCGTTCTCGGGGCATTCCCATTATTATCGAAGATGCTAGTATGTCTTCGACTCTCAAAGCGGTTAATATTAAACGAGCCGAAAGTTTAATTGCTGTCACTAGTCAAGATACAACTAATCTAGAGATCGCTCTGACAGCAAAAGCTTTGAAACCCCATTTAAAAACCATAGTTCGCAGTGGCGATCCCCAATTTGCTCATTCAATGCAAGAAGTATTTGAGTTTGATTGTGTTTTGTCTCCTGTGGAGTTGGCAACACATTCCTTTGTTGCAGCAGCCTTGGGTGGTCGAATTTTGGGTAATGGTATGACTCAAGATTTACTTTGGGTAGCCTTAGGAACTATGATTACGCCCAAACATCCCTTTTGCGATCGCACTGTCCAAGAAGCAGCGATCAAAGCCGATTTTGTTCCTTTATACCTAGAGAGGAAAAGTCAAACCCTACACGGCTGGCAGTTATTAGAAACCCTTCTTCAGCCCCGAGATGTTTTATATTTAACCATGCCCGCTAGTGGGTTAGAACAATTGTGGCGCACTCCTACTCCCAATGATTTGATTCTCGATCGCCTGGAGGATAGTTTTACAACTTAGTTTCGCTCTCTAACTCATAATGTATTTATAATGTAATATAAATAGATAATATGAGATCAGTCTGATGTCATACTCCATTTTCGAGAAAAATTGACTACTATGACTGATAGGGTAACTTGTCACTGATTTGGAGTTGTAAATCATGATTGTGGTAATGAAAGTTGGTTCTCCACAGACAGAAATTCAGAGAATAGAGACAGAATTACAAGAGTGGGGACTGACACCAGAAAAGATTATCGGTAAACACAAGATTGTCATAGGTTTAGTCGGTGATACAGCATCCCTCGATCCTTTACAAATAAAAGAAATTAGCCCCTGGATTGAAAGCGTATTAAGAGTAGAAAAGCCCTATAAACGAACTAGTCTGGAATTTCGTCATGGGGAGCATAGTAACGTAGTTGTAGCTACTCCCAGTGGAGATATTACCTTTGGACAAAATCAGCCTGTAGTCGTCATTGCAGGGCCTTGTTCAGTAGAAAATGAAACGATGATCGTCGAAACAGCTAAAGCGGTTAAGGCTGCTGGAGCAAGTTTCTTGCGGGGTGGTGCTTACAAACCTCGTACTTCGCCTTATTCTTTTCAAGGTCATGGAGAAAGTGCTTTAGAATTATTGGCGGCTGCCAGAGATGCTAGCGGTTTAGGGATTATTACCGAGGTTATGGATACTGCCGACCTTGACAAGGTAGCTGAGGTAGCTGATATTTTGCAAGTAGGGGCGAGAAATATGCAAAATTTCCCCTTGCTTAAGAAAGTTGGCGCACAAGACAAACCTGTCTTCTTGAAGCGTGGTATGTCGGCAACTATAGATGAGTGGTTAATGGCGGCCGAGTATATTTTAGCTGCGGGTAATTCTAACGTGATCTTGTGTGAGCGTGGGATTCGTACCTTTGACCGTAAACATGCTCGTAATACTTTAGATTTAGCAGTTTTACCTATATTACGTTCTCTGACTCACTTACCGATCGCGATCGATCCTAGTCATGGCACAGGTATAGCCCAGTATGTTCCCCCCATGGCTAAAGCAGCGATCGCCGCAGGGGCAGATTCTTTAATGATTGAAGTTCATCCTAACCCTGCCAAAGCTCTTTCTGATGGCCCTCAATCTTTAACTTTTGAAAGTTTTGAACGTTTAATGAGAGAATTAGAGGTAGTCGGTAAAGCCGTTGGGCGTTGGTCAGAATCTCCCGTAGCTGCAATTTAACTTGTTTGAATTTTAACTTGCTTTAATTAATGTAATGTGCTTGATGTGAATGATGAGCGGGAGAAGTCAAGCAAGCAGACAACAGACCTAGTTTTTACAACCCAATACCTAAACAGATTATCATTCACATTAGCTCCATCCTAAGAACTATGAAGGAAAGTACACCAACTGAACCTGTTCCCAATTCCGATTCGACAACCGAATCTCAAGAAGATAACGTAACTCCCCTTAAATGTTTTTTCGCTTCAATTATCTCTGGGGGATTTACTTTCATTATTTATCAACTATTCAATTCTATTGTTCAAACTTACGCTGGTAAAACAATTACTGGGACCAACCCGATAGTTATTAATCTGACTTCTGCGGTTAGAACTTTGGTTATGGGAACTGTGGCAATGGCAACGGGCATCTTTGGATTAGCTGCTTTAGGCTTATTTTTGTTAGGTATTCAACTGACGATACAAAGTATTAAAAAAGTTTAGATTAGCTTTGCTAAATGAATAATAGCTAAGACTATTTTTATTCAGTCATTAGTAGTTGAAATTATCTAATATAAGAAATACTGAAAGTAAACTTTATTACTTAAAAATCTCATTCAATACGTATATAAAACTGAATGAGTCCTTATATAACTGAATTCAATATCTTTTTAAGCAAAGGCTATTAGCTATTTTTTATTGGCTAAATGAGTATAAATCTGCTTTTAATTAGGCTAATAGCTAACAGCTAACTACGAAGAGGTTTAACTAGAAAAGATTTTTTTAGGTTAAAACAGACGTGTCAGAGTTTGATGGCTGTAAACACTCAAAATAAACTAAAAAATGCCGTATAAAAAATAATTTATAGCGACAATATTGAGTTAAGTCATCAAATAAGAGCTATTGAGTATTTCTTAGACTCTATTTATTGTTATGTCTCTATCTGTTTTTCAATCTAAACCAAATTCCTCAACAAAGGGTAAAAAACCTTTTATATTTCGTATTTCATCCTATTGGCTAGCTTGTATTCCTTTAGTTGCCATAATTCTAATTACTTGGAATACTGCGGCTGTTGCTCAAGATGCAAAACCCCTCACTCCAGAAGATGTCCAGGGAGCATTAAATACAACTTGGGTTTTAGTTGCGGCAATTCTAGTAATTTTTATGAATGCTGGATTTGCCATGTTAGAAGGGGGATTTTGTCGTCGGAAAAACGTCGTCAATGTCCTAGCTAAAAACCTACTTGTATTTGCTTTAACAACCATCGCATTTTGGGCGATCGGCTTTTCCGTAATGTTTAGCGGTGTTGACAGTGGCTTTGCTGGTAACGAAGGTTTTTTTCTCAGTAGTTCTAATCCTGCTGTTTATGGACTCGAAAGATATCCTCAAGGATTACCTGTTGCTGTGTTCTTTCTGTATCAAGCAGCTTTTGCCGGTACAGCAGCCACAATTGTCTCGGGTGCAGTAGCCGAAAGAATTAGATTTGTTAGTTATGCAATTTTTAGTTTGCTGTTAACAGCGATCGCTTATCCCATTGCAGGACACTGGATTGCTAGTCAAAGCGGCTGGTTAAATGTTCAAGGATTTCACGATTTTGCTGGCTCAACTATGGTTCATTCCGTAGGAGGTTGGGCGGCTTTAGTCGGTGCAATTCTTTTGGGTGCTAGGGAAGGAAGATATACTGATGATCGGGTTAATCCTATGCCTGGTCATAACATGAGTATGGCTACCTTAGGATGCTTTATTCTCTGGATTGGTTGGTTTGGTTTTAATGGTGGTTCAGAATTAGCTGCTAATGAAGCTGTACCGTATATTGTCCTTACTACTA
This sequence comes from Pleurocapsa sp. MO_192.B19, assembly GCA_030064975.1. GTDB lineage: Bacteria > Cyanobacteriota > Cyanobacteriia > Cyanobacteriales > Xenococcaceae > Waterburya. The sequence continues at coordinate 4,295 of JASJDX010000099.1, read as the reverse complement.
ACCTTGGTGGTGTGTCTGGTGCTTTGGCTGCAACTCTAACCACTTGGTTAAGAGACGATCAACCCGATCTATCGATGATTATTAATGGCACTCTAGCGGGTTTTGTCGGTATCACCGCAGGTACTTACGTTGTCGACTATTTTGGGGCAGTATTTATTGGCTTGGTTGCAGGAATAATGGTGGTTTTTGCTGTGGCTATTCTAGACAACTTGAAAATTGATGACCCTGTAGGAGCGATCGCTGTACATTTAGTTTGTGGTATTTGGGGAACTTTAGCCGTCGGGCTATTTGCTAATCCGAATAACTTATTACAAAGGGGTACGGAAAATGCTATTGCTGGACTTTTTTATAATGGGGGTGTAAATCAACTGATATCTCAGATTATTGGTATTGCCGCAGTGGGAGCTTTTATGGTTATCTTTAGCATCGCGACTTGGCTATTAATTAAGCTAGTCTTCGGTTTAAGAGTACCTCTTAAAGCAGAAATAGATGGCTTAGATATCAGCGAACACGGCATGGAAGCTTATAACGGTTTTGTTGTCGAGTCCGATATGATCGGCACTAACCTTAACTCCAGTGATTCTTAAACTTTACTTATAAAGCTGTTAGCTGCCAAGAGCTAATAGCTTTTTGCTAAATATTCTTATTCATTGTTATTCTCAATAATCATCTTAAAATTTTTCGCATTCAGCTTGAGTTACTTCGTGGCGATAACGGAACATATCCGTTAGTCGGGCATCTACCCACCAGCCCAAGAGAAATTCTGCTAACCAACCGCCAGGTATTTCGTAGGCGATCGCATCTGTTAATCTAGTCTTACCATTTTCTGCCATAAATTCATGACGATGTACCCAAGACTCCATAGGGCCTTGGGTTTGTCGATCGACAAATAGACGGTGGGGCTGACATTCAATATGTTCGGCAATCCAGCGTACAGGAATTCCCGCTAAAGACAGCCGAAATTCACTAATTGCCCCAACTCCTAGACCTCCTTCACGGCGAATGATGGTTACGGGTTGCCAAGGAGGAGTTAAAAGATCGAGAATATCTGGTCGTTCATGAAACTGCCATACTGTCTCTACAGAAGCGTTAATTAAACTGGAATAGGTAAAATTTAGCATCAGCTGTTAGGCATTTAATTATTTCAGTCAAGACTAAACCAAAGATTTACTTGGTTCAGATGCCTCAGTAGACTCAGTTTCCTTCTCTAAGCTATCGATTACCTCTAACATCTCTCGTTCAAAACTAACTTGCGCTCGATTGGTTTTCGCCCCAAAATAAAAGCTATTATCCACTTCTAATGCCCAGATTTGAGAATGGGAAAAGTAGCTCATCACTACCCCAATCATCAGTAGAGCAAAACCTGTATAGACAATTGGTACACCAGGATCGGCTTTGATCTGTAAGCCAGTGCTACCAATAATATCCAGCAGTTTAATCTTAATGCCGTCAGCTTCGACACTTTGACCAATACGAATCGCGCTAGTTAGTTCTCCCTGTTGGTTATAAATCAAGGCTGTTCCCTGTAAGTCTTTAATCAGCATCGAAACACCAGAACTCATATCAGGTTTAGTAGGAATCCAGGTTCCCCAAATATTCCCTGCACTCAGAGTGTCTAACTTAGCTACTGGTATTTGAAAGATGGGGCTATTGTTTAACTGAACTTGAACAGCAGCAATACTCCAGTTAGTTTGATAGATGGTAACACCATCGTAGCGGAGAGGCTTGTTGACGTGGATAGTTTCTCTTTTTAATTCTTCAGCCATGCCGTTAGGCTTATCGCCAATTACAGAAAGATCGGAATAAAATTGATCGATATCCCCGCTATCTGTATAGTCAATCCAAAAGCGATTTACCTTAACTGACCAATCTGTTGGGATCTGGGAAGCAGATAAAGGGCCAGATTCAATAATATTTTGAATCTGAAAAGTATTCCCGCTAGCAACCATCTCCTGGGCAAAAAATCCTGTAAAGATGCCCCACATTCCTCCAGCTAAGACAACTAACATTCCAAGATGCACTACGATAGGGCCAACACGACCAATAATACCTTTACGGCCATAAAGAGCATTATCTTGTTGCCAGACTTTATAGTTTTGCTGTTCTAATAAAGGAACTAAAGATTTAATCGAACCCTGATTTAACTCAGCACTGAGGGCTAATTTCTCAAACTGCTTAGGTTTTTGATAATATTTCCATTTGCGGGCAGCTTTGAGGGCTGGCAATTGACGAGTAAAGGTACAGGCAGTCAAGCTAGTACCAAACAGAATTAATAACGACAAATACCACCAGGTACTATAGACATGATTTAGACCCCAGGCTATTATCACTTTCCAGGTCAAAAAGCCATATAGAGCAGGAGATTCGGGATAGTTTTGTTGATAAAAAGTGAGAGTTTCTGCCTGTTCGATTACTGTACCTGTAATACTAACTATAGCGATCGCTAGTAGTAAAATAATTGCTAACTTTAAGTTGGCGACAATGCCGACAAAACGACGCCAGATTGAGCTTGGTTTTAACAGGAAATTAAAAGCTGACATTTAATAAGTTTTTAGTTTTTAGTTTTTAGTTCTTGTAGGGGTGAACGGCAGTTCGCCCTGACTACGGTTAGATTGCAGGTAAACGAGTCAACAAAGAAAAGAGGCCAAACCCTAATAATAAACCTCCACTGACAGGATTGATCCAGCTAGACCAACGACGCAATTCTAAGATTTTTTTGATTGAGGCAGTAAAAGTACCTGCAATAACCAATGGTGTCACGTAACCGATCGCATAGGCAATTAATAATCCTCCACCCACTACTAAATCCTGGGTTGTGGCAACCCAAGTTAAAAGAGTAGCTAATACAGGAGTGCTGCAAGGGGAAGCAATTAAACCAAAAGTCAAGCCTAATAAATAAGAACGTACTCCACGGGGTAAATCTTCGCCAATCCAATCCGTTGCACCCAAGGAAGGAAAACGCAACGGTAATATTTCTAATAGGTTTAATCCCATGGCGATCGCCACTAAACTCACGACAATCGGTAAACCTACGCCTATCTGTCCATAAACTTTGCCAATAGATGTGGCAACAATACCTAAGATAGCTAGGGTTGTCGCTAACCCCAAAGCAAACCAGCTAGACTGGGCTGCCGCCTGCAATCTTCCCTCAGATTCATAACCACCAATGTAGCCTACGGTAATGGGTAACATCGAAAGCATACAGGGAGTCAAACTAGTGACTAATCCTGCCAGAAAAATCACCCCCACACTAACCAAGCTCAGATGAGTTAATTGAGTGGAAACTACTCGATCGGCAAATCGTTCTAGTAAAAATAATTGCGTTTGTAAAAATTCCAGCATTAAAAATTAGGTTTTGCAAAAAGCTTCTTCCTCTTGAATTCTATCAAAATACCTAATTCTCTATATATTGAAGTATATTTTGAAGTTGAAAAGACACTAACATTAGCGGAGGTGTTATCCAAGTGAGAGAACTAGCTCAAGGAACAATAAGTCAATATGCTCAATAAAAAGACAATTTTCTTAGTTTTATTGGTGTTTATTCCCATTTCTATTGCCGCACATTTTTTGGAATGGGGAGAAACCGCCGTATTTATTACCGCAGCTTTGGGCATTGTGCCTTTAGCATCATATATGGGTACAGCCACAGAAGAAATTGCTGTAGTTACTGGCCCAAATATTGGCGGATTACTTAATGCTACCTTTGGTAATGCCACAGAATTAATTCTTGCTTTTATTGCTCTTAAGGCTGGTTTAGTTGGTGTAGTCAAAGCCACTATCACTGGCTCAATTGTCAGTAACTTGCTATTGGTAATGGGATTTTCAATGTTATTGGGGGGACTGCGTTTTAAAGAGCAACAATTTCAGCCTACTGTAGCACGCCTCAATGCATCTTCAATGAACCTCGCTGTGATTGCGCTTCTTCTACCTACTGCCGTTGAATATACATCTTCGGGTATTGAACAAACTACCTTACAAAATCTATCGGTAGCTGTTGCGGGAATTTTAATCTTGGTTTATATACTAACGTTACTATTTTCGATGAAAACTCATTCCTATCTTTGCGATGTGGGAGATGCGGAGAAAGAAGAGGAGGAACACGAAGTCAATTTAGGTTTCTGGGTGTTTATTTTGTTGGTGGTCACCCTCTCGGTTGCGGTAGAATCTGAGTTACTCGTAGATTCTTTAGAAGTTGCTACCGCTAATTTGGGCTTAAGTTCCTTGTTTACTGGGGTAATCTTGCTTCCTATTATTGGCAATGCAGCTGAACACGCTACGGCGGTTTCTGTGGCAAT
>JASJDX010000098.1 GCA_030064975.1 Pleurocapsa sp. MO_192.B19 | reverse complement strand
AAAGGAACTTTTGAATGTAGCTACTACCTTAGCTGGGATGCGTTATTTACGTCGCTTAATTGATGCTAAAAGTGAAGAGTTGAAGAGTTTAGCAGAATTGGTTGCTGATGTACGCACCTATCCTGAGATAGAAAAAGATATTCATCACTGCATCGACGATCGCGGGGAAATAACCGATCGCGCTAGCCCGAAACTAGCAGAGATCCGCAACGAAACCAAAAATCTACGTAATCGAATTTATAAGCAGCTTCAGAATATTATGCAGCGCAACGCTACGGCAATTCAAGAAGCTGTAATTACCCAACGGAGCGATCGCTTTGTCTTACCAGTTAAGCCAGCCCAAAAAGATACTATTCGCGGTATTGTTCACGATGTTTCTAGTACGGGTTCAACTTATTACATTGAGCCTAATTCCGTTGTTCAGTTGGGTAATCAACTACGACAAAAAGAGCGTCAGGAAAAGCGGGAAGAAGAAATTATTTTAAAAGCCTTATCAGAAAAAGTAGCTGAGGTGCAGGAAGACTTAGAAAGAGTTTTAGCTGTAGCCACCATGTTAGATTTAGCTACTGCTAGGGCGCGTTATGGTTTGTGGTTAGAAGCCAATCTTCCTCAATTTATTGACACGGAAAAACAAGAGACTACTACTTTACGTCGTTTACGTCATCCTCTGTTAGTCTGGCAACAACGCCATGAAGAGGGTGCAGAAGTAGTTCCCATCGATGTGTTGGTAAAACCTGAAACCAAAGTGGTAGCAATCACAGGGCCTAATACTGGGGGTAAAACCGTTACTCTTAAGACAATCGGTTTAGCTGCGCTAATGGCGAAGGCAGGGATGTTTGTTCCTGCGAAAGAACCTGTAGAATTGCCTTGGTTTGATGTTGTATTAGCTGATATTGGAGATGAACAGTCTTTACAACAGAGTTTATCGACATTTTCAGGACATATACGCCGTATTAGTCTCATTATCGAAGCTTTAAAATCTAATAATACTGATGTTGTTAACTCTTTGATTCTGTTAGATGAAGTTGGTGCAGGAACAGATCCCGCTGAAGGTAGTGCTTTGGCGATCGCCCTACTCAAATATTTAGCAGAATACGGTTTATTAACTATTGCCACTACCCACTATGGGGAACTAAAAGCTCTCAAGTATCAAGATCAACGATTTGAAAATGCTTCGGTAGAGTTTGACGATAGTACTCTCCAGCCTACCTATAGATTGTTATGGGGTATTCCTGGGCGTTCCAATGCTCTCACTATTGCCCAACGTCTAGGCTTAAATAGAGAAATTATCGAAGAAGCTCAATCTTTAGTGGGTACGGGTTCCTCAGAAGATGTAAATCAAGTAATTGCTGCCCTAGAAGAACAAAGAAGGGAACAGGAAACTAAAGCTAAAGAAGCGGGGGAACTATTGGCACAAACTGAGCGTTTCTATTCTGAGGTATCAGAAAAAGCTTCTTCTTTACAGGAGAGGGAAAAGGCTCTAAAAGCAGATCAAGAACAAGCAGTACAACAGGCGATCGCCGAAGCTAAACAAGAGATTGCTAAAGTCATTCGTCGTTTACAGCAGGGTAGCCAAACCATGCAAAAAGCTCAACAAGCGACGCAAGCCCTCAATGAGATTACAGCCAAAGAACTAGCCAAAACTCAAACCCCTCAGGCAGCAAAACCAGGCTATAAACCCCAGTTAGGGGAAAAAGTGAGAATTCCCCGCCTCAATCAAACAGGAGAGGTATTGAGCATTGATGAAGCTACAGAGCAACTGGTGGTGCGGTTTGGCATCATGAAAATGAATGTAGGCTTAACCGAAATTGAATCGCTGGATGGACAAAAAGCGGAAATTAAACCCAAAGCCAAGGCTACTAAAACAGCTATTTCTAAAACTCAATCTAAAAAACCTGCGGTGATGGTAAGAACTTCTAAAAATACTTTAGATATTCGGGGAAGTCGGGTAAATAATGCCGAGGTGGATATCGAAAATGCGATCGCCCATGCTCTAGAATCAGGGGTATTATGGATCATTCACGGTAAAGGTACAGGGCGTTTACGTCAAGGAGTTCATGAATTTCTTAAGCGTCATCCCCAAGTAGAAAAGTTTGAACTGGCAGAACAAAAAGAAGGTGGTTCAGGGGTAACGGTAGTTTACTTGAAATAATTTAAAATAACAATGTATTATTGATTGATAGAGTGCAACAAAAAAGCAAATATCTTTCAATGATTTGATGATATTTGCTTGCTAATATATTAGATAATGGCTGGTAGCTAATTACCGCTATCAGATTCGGCAATCTCTCGTTTAGAAAAGCCCCAGGCAAAAAATATTGCAACTACCACAACTGTTACCCATTCTGGGATTAGGGCATCTGGTAGCCAAACTTTGAGCAAGAGACGTATTCCTACAAAACCAACGGTAATAAACCCTGCATCTTCAAGGTAAGTATATTCCTTTAGCAAACGAATAAACAAACCAGCCAAAAAACGCAAAATAACTATTCCCATCGTACCGCCAACAATAATTAGCCAGGTTTCTTGGGTAATGGCGATCGCCGAAGTTACACTATCGAGAGAGAAAGCCAAATCAGTAATAGCAATAGTTGGAATTACTTGCCACAGGGAAGTAATTCTGAGGTGACGTTTGTCTGTAATTTCAATTTCTTCCTCTTCACCAGGAAAAAAGTAATTAAAAACTAGCCATAATAAATATATTGCTCCTAATAGCTCAAACTGCCAGTATTTAACCACCCAGGTTGCAGCTAGAATCAGGATAATTCTGAGGATATATGCCCCAATCAGTCCAATATTGAGAGCTTGGCGTTGTAATTTCGGATCTTCTACGCTTTGGGCAATTGCCGCCAGGGCGATCGCATTATCGGCAGATAAAATTGTTTCTAACGCCATCAAAATCAGCAGTACGAAATAAACGTCGACCCCAGTGTTAGTGAAATAATTAACTATGTTTTCTAGCATTCACGATATATTTTTTGCTTAAATCAGATTAAAAATCTAATTTGTATTTTGTCAGGCTCTAGGAAAAGTCACAAATTTAATATTTTAGTAAATATTTTTGTAATCTCGTAATTCTCACTTAGTTTTTAGCTTCGGTTTCTTTCTTAATTATGTTGCATCTTGTTACAAGATGTTTCGCTTGGGGTCGATTATGACGCAAATTAAGGATGGAATATCTTTTTATCAAAATAGAAGGAGTAAAATTATTATGCCTATCTCAGATAGTCAAATTTTTGTAGCACTTATCGTTGCCTTGTTCTCTGGAATCATGGCTATTCGCTTATCTACAGAGCTATATAAATAAGTTCAGCCAATATAACTATCAATCAAAATAGTTAGCTTACTGATCTCGGAGGTTTCAGATTGGCAATAATGAGCAAAAATTGTTAATCTGGAGTCCTCCATAATCAAAAGCTTAGATAGTTAAACATGAATTCTGACAGACAATCAAGCCTAAAAGTCCGTCGTAAGAGTTCTCGCCATCGCCGCAATCCATATCGAGGAATAACTGTAGAGATTAGTCTTAAACTAATTTTAAGCTGGATAATTGCCCTCGGCGCGATCGCTTCTCTATTTAGGCTTTTACCCTATCATCTTTCTCAAAAGGCGAAGTTAAAAGAACTACGAATTCAAGTACAAGAAACTGATGCCAGAGTCACTAAACTCCGAAAACAACTCAACCACAACTTTGATCCACAAAGGACTAAAAGTCTGATGAAGCAATATAGCTCTTTGACTTCTCCTGACCAAAGTCGTATTTATTGGCTACCAGAAGACAATGACTAAATCCAATGACCAAATCTTTTAAAAAGACTTTAGAGGACGAAACAGTTGATCTAACCAAGCCATGACTTTTCGTTGGTAGTTAATCAGTTTAGGTTGAGTCGCTAAAATTGCTAAAGCTTTCTGATAGTCAGCAACCGCACAATTCCAGTCTCCCCTCAAATGGTATGCTCTTCCTCTTTCAGGATAGATTCTTTCTTTAAGTGAACTACCAATAATCAGAGTAATATCAAAATTCTCAATTGCCAGATCGTACATTCCCAACTCGCGGAAAGCGATTCCTTGGTTAATCCAAGCACGAAGATTGGCAGGATTTAGATCCAAGGCAAGATCATAATCAACGATCGCTTCAGCTAAATTTCCTTGGGCAGCATAACAGTTGGCTCGGTTATTATAAGCACTATCAAGATTAGGATTGATTTCTAAAGCCTGAGACAAGTCACAGAGGGCTTCAATAATTTGATTATTACGAAAGTACATTAGCCCCCGATTGTTATAATTTGCTGCATTATCGGGAGATAAAGCAATTAATTGGTCTAGGAGAGCTATTGCTAATATATAGTCACCCTGAGAAGCTTTTTCTTTAACACAGGTTCTTAATTGTTGTTCTGAATTCAAGCTTTTGAAGTTAGATAAACAACACTGAGATACTGATACTGGTGCCGATTCATAAGACGAAGATAAAGATAATATTTGCTGTGTTGGTTGGGAATTAATATGTTGATTTAAATCGGTCTTCATAGCATCAATTAAACCTTTCCTAGTGATACTGTACTACCTTGCCCCATGGCTCAGATAAACTGAATGTGTCACCAATCGAACTGTCTCATAATCTTATAAATTGATCGATTAAGTTCGAGATTCTTTATACAAAAAATGATGACGAATAAACGATCAAATGTCTTCCTGAGAATTACTTAGATTAATATTTAGTTTGTTATAAGGTTTGATACAAAATATTTTCTTTCATCACAATTCGCAATTAAGTTAGTTGAAGTAGTTCATTTTTGCACTACATTCGTTAGATACTAACAATTATTTGGAGCCAAGCTAGCTAGCGATTAAGCTTTCTGCAGGTAAAACACTTATAAAGCTAATTGCTTTGAATTACTGTTTAACAATATGACTAATACAACTTTATTTGCTCAAGCATCGGATTTATCTCCAGAAGATTATTGTGTTTTGGGTTTAGCTACCTGTTTTGTTCGAGAAGACGGCGAGATACATCAATTAAAAGTTCTTGAACCTATTCCCTCTGCTGCTCTAGAAGCTATTCTCAAGGGTATTCCTACTTCTTATGAGTTAGCCTGCTCTAAAACTTTAGGAGAAATTTTTAGTGAGGATACGGTCAACATTCCTCCAGAGCTTACTACTGATACAGAAGTTAGTTTTTGCGATCGCTTTGCTGAAAGAGTCGCTGCGGCAACTCGTACCTATAAAAGTCGCCCCGAAGCCAAGGAACACATTCCTTTGGGTACAATCAAACAAGATTTTAATTACTCTCTAGAAAGAAAAAGAGTCCTTAATGCTTCTAATGTAGTAAGTACCGAAGATAATGTTAAGCAACATTCCCACACTCATAAAGTTCTTTAAATAGCTCAAAGGAGATCGCTTTAGCGACGGGTTACGTCGTAATTCCATTCTCTACTAACAAAAGCGATCGCTTAAGGAAAATAGCGATCGCATAAATAAATCTTCTGAGGGAATAAATCTGAGAAAAGAAATGTTGTTAGGTGTGATCGCAATGACAATTAAACTTCAACAATTAAAAACGATTGCCGCCTAGATAAAAGTTGTATCTGAAGCTAGAAACAGCAAAGCCATATCACTGGTTGGAAACTTAATTTTAAAAATAAGTGCATAAAAAAATAGACCCAACGTAATTACTAAGTGTAAGCAAAAAACATTCAAGTTTAATTATACAAAACGAGGTCTAGAACAATGAAAAATTCCACTTTTGGTATTCTAGCTACTTTAGCTTTAGCTCTTTCTCCCGCTGCTGCTTTTGCTCAAGATGCACAAACTAGTATTCAAACCAACACTAATTCTGCTTCTGCTGTTGGCGATGCTAACCTTTTAATTCAAAACGCTACTCAAAATAGTAATCAGGCTCAGTTTGGCATCAACGACTACGCTAACCCTTCTACTCAGTTGTCTGTTCAAGATAATGCTAATGCTGGTGCTGCTATTGGTGGCTACAATGTAATTGAGCAAAATGCTACGCAAGACAATAATCAAACTCAGATTGATGCTAGTCAATATATCCCTGCAACTCCTGACTATACTAACCTTGGTTACTAAAATCTAATTAAACATTCTAATTAAACGTTCGAGAAGTACAGTCTTTAATTCATCATCAAAAATCTTCAACAAGGGTAGAAAATTTCTATCCTTTTTTTTGATCATCAATTGCTATGGGCTAATTATTAAATATTTTATTTAGATTTCAACCTTTTCTGAATATTATGTAACTGTACATAATTATTCACAGGTGATCGCGGTGCTGGTAGTTCAGAATTTGGCCAATTATCCAAATCACTACAGGCACAATCTAGGGGTTGAATACCAATTTCAATCATTGGCACAGGCATATCGCATCTAGCACATTTGTTTATATCCCAATTAGAAGACAGTAGTTCTTCGATTGTCTCTCTGTGTCCTTCTATATAACAATCTTTCCCGTCAACGCTCATGATTTTTTGCCAGCACGCTTCAAATTGTGGAGAAAAGCGATCGCCTTGGATAACTTGCTGAGGTAATAATTCTGCTTCGCCATTATTCCATAGCAGCTTTTTGCCTAACTGAAACCAGTGAGCGAGATAAGTTTTAACTTGTGTTGCTGATGCCATATAGTTTAGTCCCCATTGTTGAAAACTCTCAAAATGTAGGTTACCGAAGAAAAGATCTTAAATTGAGTTTAGTTGATGAATCGAAAGATAAGATATCTAATTTGAATTAGCTTGTTCTACTATTAACACTTACCTGTCTATCACCAAAAAAGGTAAGAGTTTTCCAAGCTATTTAGTAACTTCACTTCTAATCATAAATAGTTAATAGATATGGAAGAGGAATTTATAATCTAGATTTTATATTTACTCAAAGGTTCACCCAAAAGACTAAGATTGAGGACATGACCTCCAGCTACCAAATATGTTGTATCAGCAATACTACTAATTTGCCTGGATAAATAACCCAGGCGATCGCGAAATAGTCGCCCCATCGGGTAAGCAGGGACAATACCCCATCCCGTCTCTTCTCCTACCAAAATAACTTCAGCCTTTGTTTTTTGTAGGCTAGACAAAAGGCGATCGCCGAGCTCCTTCCACTCTACTTGCTCTAAATCTAAAAAATTTGCTACCCATGTGCCTAAAGAATCAATTAATAAACATTCTGATTGGAGAGCTTTTTCAATACTTGAAGATAACTGTTCGGATACTATTAAAGTCTGCCAATTTTGTGGTCTTCTTAGCTGATGTTTAGTAATTCTGGCTTGCCATTCTCGATCAGTAGGCTCAATTTTGGCTGTGGCAACATAAATCACTGATTTATTGGTTTTAGCTGCCAGCATTTCCGCAAATTCACTTTTTCCTGAACGAGACGCCCCAGTAACCAGAATAATTTTTTTAATATTTAACATCTAAAATTACTAAAATTGAGCCGCTCATTATGACTTTAACTAAAATTTGAGTTTACCAGCATATTTAAGATGGCAAAAATTATATATGAGTGTCAACTACATAAAATTATAAGAAAATAATTAAAGCTATAAAACTAGATGGATAACATTTTTGAATAACAAAAGTCAAGATTATTATTTGACGATTTTGATTAAATTATTATTTTAAATAACTCTCAAGTTTGATTTTCAGGGAAAGTGACCAATAAGATAAGATAATCTTGTAAAAAAAAAGTTAATTGTAACGTCGGACTAATATAATTTAAAATAAATTGTACGACATTATAAAAAAAAACTAATTGTCCAAATAAATTGTGACAACAGAGAAAATTAACGGTATATTTCTTATAATGTCAAATAAGACTAAATAATCTTATTTTTTATTTGACAAAAAAAATTGGAGGAAAATTTAAAATTAAGATGAGTGAAACGGCTACAGCCCCATTAACAGGAAAAGCTTTACTTCAAAAAGTTAAAGAGCTATCTCATTTACCTAGACGTGAAACAGCAAAAAAATGTGGATATTATACAACCACTAAGGAAAAACAAACGCGGGTAAACCTAACTGATTTTTATGACGCAGTACTCGCTGCCAAGGGAGTTCCTCTTGACCCAGAAGGAGCAAAAGATGGTCGTGGACGTGAACCTACTTATCGAGTAAGTGTTCATAAAAATGGTCAAATTGTTATTGGTTCTACATATACTCAAGCAATGGGATTGAAGGAAGGAGACAAGTTTGAAATCAAGCTAGGTTACAAACATATTCATCTCAAACAAATTGATGGTGAAGAAAATGGTGCAGCGGAAAATTAATCATCTTTAAAATAGATTTTCTGATTAGAATCGCCTTTGTCAGCGAGGGCGATGTACTGTTATCCTCATTACTCAAGATGTTAGATACATCCTGGTTAAAAGTATTGGCTTTTTTTGGAGTATGGGCTGTTATCTGGCTGCCAATCGCATTTGTTGTATCTCGACTAGTCGGCTGGCAACTAAATCAAACCTTAATACCAAAGCAAAAACTAATTTTATTAGCATCTCTTTACATTCTTACTCCTCTAATTGTGGAGTGGAAAATTAAAGTAGAAAATTTATCTTTTGCCGATCTTGGTTTAAAATTGCAGCCCAGTATTCTGATATCGATAATAATAGGACTATTTCTTAGTCTAGCTAGTCTAACAATTGTTTTTACCTTAGAATCTGTCTTTAGCCTAGTAAGTTGGCATTGGCAGAATAGTAAGCATTTATTACCTTTACTTGTGCCTATTCTCTGCTTAAGTTTAGTAGTGAGTCTGGTTGAAGAATTGGTATTTCGCGGCTATACCTTCAGTACATTGTTAATTGATTATCCCTACTGGGTTGCTGCTACAGTTTCCAGTATTATTTTTGCCTTACTACATTTAATATGGGAAAGAAAAGAAACACTTCCCCAGATTCCTGGATTATGGCTTATGGGAATAGTTTTAGTCGAAGCAAGACTAGTGGATGAAGGTAGTCTCGGTTTAGCCTGGGGACTTCATGCAGGATGGATCTGGGGCTTAACTTGCATAGACTCAGCACAACTAATAACTTATACTCCAAGCAATAAGTGGCTTACAGGAATTAATCAGCAACCTTTAGCAGGAGTAGCGGGGATTTTTTGTTTAATGTTTACTGGTATAGTCTTATGGTTTATGAAAGGGTTCCATTAAAATAGAAATTTTATTAGCCTCAAAATTTTCATTCATTTCAAAGCCACAATGAGAATGATTGGGAGTACAGATTTATTGTTGAATTAAGTTATTAATCAACGGTGAAGATGAGCTAGTTAAATCTTGGAATCCAGCACAATTGATTACACCCCATTCTAACGAAGGAGACGACACATACCATGGGTTAATTATTATTTAAAATAGAATCTTTAACCCATTGTAGATGTTGTGGAAGTAACTTGGCTAAATCATAGCGTTCTAGAATAGTTTCCCTCGCTTTGGTGCGAATTTCTGCCATTTTCTCAGGATTATCGAGAGCTTCAATCACGCGATCGCTAATTTGTTCGGGAGAGAAGAAATCAACTAATAAACCATTAACTCCATCCTCAATTACTTCTGTCACAGGGGCAGTATCAGAAGCGACAATTAAACAGCCTGTAGACAAAGCTTCTAGCATCGACCAAGAAAGTACGAAAGGACGAGTAAGATAGATGTGTACTGAAGAAGCCTGTAATACCTGGAGGTATTCGCTATATGGTAGCAAATCAGTAAAGTGTACCCGATTGAGATCTAAAGGAAATTTCTCTAGCATTGCCTCTTTATAAGTTTTACCGTTGGGGAGGTTTTTGCCATAAGCTACGCGATTTTTGCCCACAATCACAAAATGACACTGGGGTCTTTTCTGTTGCAAAATAGAAATAGTCTCAATTAATTGAGGGAAACCCCGATAGGGTTCCATCCCCCTAGCGACATAGGTAACAATTTCTTGTGCTTTGGAAAGGTCAAGATTAATACGAGGAAGAAATAATTTAGCATCTGGTAAGGGTTGAAAATAACTAGTATCGATGCCGTCGTGGTGGACTTTAATTTTGCTGTGGAATTCTTGGGGAAATTGCGCTCGCTGCCAGTTGGTCGGAGATAAACCGCGATCGCAAGTAGCTAAATCTAATAAAATCGGCGCATTTTTAATTCTAATTCTGGCTTCGTCATCAGCAGTTATGGGATCGCTAGGGTCAAAGCTAGCATCTGAACCATAAGCCTTATAAAACCACTCGAAATAGCAAATTAGGGTCGCTTTAGGGAAAATATCTTTCATAAATAAAGTTGGCCCCCAACCAGAATGACCGTAAACTAGATCGGGATAAAAACCCTGGTCTTTTAAGTTCTGGGCGACACGATACACAGCTTGGGCTTCTAAAACCGCATTTTCCAAGGGTCTAACGTAATGATGAGTTTCGGGACGGGCAGTGCGAGATTTTTCGTAAATCACCTTGTTGACTCCCGCTATCTGACCTTCACGCCGATTAGTAGCATAAAAAAGCTTATTTTGTGGGTCTTGTCCTAAAACTGACGCTAAATGGCGGAATTGAGCAGGAAAATTAGGATGTAAAAATAAAATTTTCATACTTGACTACTCGGTAAAACTATAAGCTAATTCGACCTAATTCTAGCCTTTGATGAACGATCTCCTATTTGATAACTTAATATAATGCTCATCCAACTCAGGTTAATCATAAATAAACTTATAAAAAAATGTCAGAACAGAAAAAAATTGTTGTTATTGGTGCAGGTTGGGCAGGTTTGGGGGCGACATCTCATTTAGCCCAACAAGGCTATGATGTCACGTTATTAGAAGCAGCATCCTATCCAGGGGGTTTGGTAGCAGGTTGGAAAACTCCAGGGGGTAGATCTGTTGAGGGGGGAATTCATGGCTTTTGGTATCCTTACCGCAATATTTTTAGTAAGGTTAAAGAACTGGGACTCGATCCTTTTACTCGTTTTACGCGATCGTCTCAATATTCCCCTGCGGGGTTAGAAGTAGAATCTCCCATCTTTCAGGATGAATTTCGTTTGCCCTCTCCTTTGGGTACATTTATTTATACTCGCTTTAAACGGTTGCCTTTGAGCGATCGCCTTTCGGCTTTACCTTTGCTATATTCAGTAATTGATTTTGATAATTCCCACGAAGCTTGGCAACGTTACGACAAAATTACCGCCAGGGAATTGTTTAAGCAGTATGGGGTTTCTGAAAGACTGTATAAAGAATCCTTTGAACCGATGCTGTTGGTGGGTTTATTTGCCCCAGGAGAACAGTGTTCGGCAGCCGCCGCCTTGGGAATGCTTTACTATTTCATTTTGGCTCATCAACCTGATTTTGATGTGGTGTGGTGTCGTGGTACTGTCGGGGAAAAGATCTTTAAACCTTGGATTGAAGAGATTGAGCAAGCTGGAGGTAAAGTACTAACTAATAAACGAGTTAGCGATATTGTATTGGACGAAACGGGAAAAGCCATAGGAGTAAAATGCGGAGAGGAATTTTTTGCTGCTGACGCCATCATCTCTGGAGTAAGTGTTACGGGGATGAAAAAGATTGTAGAAAACAGTAGCACCCTCAATAACTATGCTCAATTCCGTAATCTGTCTAATTTAAGAGGGATAGATGTCTTAGCAACTCGTCTTTGGTTTGATCGCAAGATTAATATTCCACTACCTTCTAATGCTTGTTTTGGTTTTGATCCCACAACTGGTTGGACATTCTTCGATCTCAATGATCTTCATGATGAATATCACCATGAACTCAATACTGTAATTGAAGCTGATTTTTATCACGCTAACCAACTACTAGCGATGACAGATAAACAAATTATTGAGAAAGTACACCGTGATGTCAGTACCTGTATTCCTGCTTTCGGTACAGCAAAAGTAACAGACAGTAGTGTGATCCGCGTTAAGGAAGGAGTAACTCACTTTTTCCCTGGTAGTTATCAAAACTTACTCTCAGCAAAAACTGATATTCCTAACCTATATATGAGTGGTGATTGGATTGTAACTCGTCATGGCTCTTGGTCACAGGAAAAAGCTTATGTCACAGGTTTAGAAGCTGCTAACTTAATTGTCGATCAATTTAATATTGGTACTAAGGCAAATATTATTCCTATTGAAGCAGATGAACCTCATATCCAAGTAGCTAGAGCAATCAATCAAACTATTCGGAATTTGAGTAGTAATTTATTACCTAATTTTTGGTTGCCATAAAGCAATTACTTTGAGCAAATAGATAAAAAGGATTTTGGGTAAGACTGAATTCTCTGTATTGTTAATATGTACAGTTTATTGAGCAAAAATTTCGCAGATAATTTTCGCAAATAAGCACCGTACTTCTAGGAAGATTTTTTTGATACATTTACGACATAATTTATTCATCTAATCTTTATACACCAAGAATTTTAGTCGTTGTATTATTACACAAAGTGTATTTTAGCTTTGCTAATCCCACTGTAAACATTAATACTAAAGCTTCTTTGATACCTTTTGATTCTACCCATTGCAGAGATATCCTCCATTGAAGAAACTGTCTAATCCTCTGGGAGATCGCTCCCAAACTAGCAAAAAAATTCTCGGTTATTAATTAAGGAATTCTCTTTTACTTTTATTTAGGTGGAGCTACTTATTAAAAAAATCTCATAATTAAATCTCATAATTATAAGTTGATAATTGTCTAGTAAAAAAGTAATTAACCAAAGGAGAAACTTTGCGATCGCGATCACCTATTGCGAGCTTCACTGATCGCAGTATAACAATTAATACCAAAGTTATGGTGAAGCAAATTAATGCTTATTGGAAAGCTTCACGATATCTATTAATGCAACAGCCAATTGATGAAAAAATTATTATTCGTTTAGCCAAACCAGAAGATAGGGATATTATAGTTGATATTCAGTTTAATGCTATCAAAACTTTATCAGCAAAAGATTATAATTATCGTCAGTTAAATGCTTTATTAAGAAGCAAAAGCTTTTATAGAAAAGCCAAAGAAATTACCTTTGTTGCTGAAATTAATCAAAAAGTTGTTGGTTTTGCTTCACTTCTGTATCCTTTTAATACTATTGGCGCAATCTTTGTCGATCCTAATTTTGCTAGAAGAAAAATTGGCACCAAACTATTACAGCGACTTGAGCAAGAAGCTATTACTAATAGAATTCCTATTCTTTGGGTTAGTGCTTCTTTAACTGCTTATCCTTTTTATAAAGCAAATGGCTATCGCACTATCATCAAAAGTAATTTTCCTCTGTATTCAACTTATATTCCTTTCATACAGATGAAAAAAAGATTATTATTAGTTACTAGAGAAGAAAGATTAAGAGAAGCATATCAATTTTTTGCTGTCGTCGTCGTAACAACTTTGATTGTGTTATTATTCTGGTAAATTATCAGTCAAATATATTAGCGGAAAATTAATACAGAAGCTCAATAAATTAGTAAATTGCTATGGTCTGACATTAACAGTATAAGTTAGCTCAAAAGGAGCAAAAGAAGTCTCATCTTTAGCCGTACCACTAAGTTCCAATTCATAAGATCCTGCAGTAGGAAAAACAATATCTGCTCCTGGTATTTCTTGGTATTTTTCGACATTAATTGCTTTTAATTCAGGCTGCAAAATTGGTTGAGTATCAGCAGTACGAGGAACAGGATAAATATTTAAGGCACAGTTACATTCAGATAAAGGAATATTTTTACCTCCGCGAAGAGTTAGAGCAAACCAAGCTTGGGTTTTATTGCCTACACTGGGATTATGATTAGGCGTAATATGAAATGTAGCTGCTACTTCGTTAGATATTTCGACATTATGGGCAATTACTGGTGTAGTTAGCAAAGTAGAAAATAACAATAAGCTCAAATTTTTTGCTGAATTTAAATTAAACATCTTATTGCTAAAATTTTTGATTAAATTTGATGAAAAAAGTGGAAGAAATATAACAATGAAATTTATTACACAAATCAACTTTTTTTCTCCCAGAAATAGCATAAACTATTTTTAATTCAGATTCAGATTAATTAACCTGGGGCATATCTTCCGAATCCAGATTGCGAACCAGATTTCTACAACCAGCACAGTCACAACCATAGAGTTCGATCGCCTTATCCCCCTCGCGATCGCTTGCAGCGGCAGCTTCTTCATCATATTCATTACAACTACAATCAGCGAAAGGATAATCAGTTTGTCTAGCGGGAATATTGGCAGCTTGATTATCAAGTTCGGGGGCAGTAAAAACATACTCTTTAGCATTTACAGAATTAGCCGAAATCAAAGCTAAAGCTACAGAACCAGAACATCCCAAAGTAGTAAGTAATTTCTTATTCATTGATTCTTCTCCGCATAAATCAAAAATCAATTATATCTTGCTCAAAATTAATTTTTGGACAAAAGCAATCTTTAGGGGTCCAAAAAAATATGACAAAGTAGGACAGTCTTGGACAAATTGCCCCAATTTTCAATACATAAATACTAAAATACCAGCAAAAAAGAGGGGCAATTTGTCCCCCCTCATGAAAAAACTCTCATTCCCAAACCTATAGCTGGGGAAGACTGTCCTACTTTGTCCAATATTTCTCTCGGGGTAAGTGATTCTGATTTTAAATATTTAAATAGCTATAATTTATTGGATTTGTAATAGTTTATGAGTTTGCAGACTAATACGCCATTCTGGATGTTGCAGAATGTAGTTAAAAATTAAGTCTTTGCTTTGGGGTGAATTCCACTCTGGTTGCAAATAATATAAGGCTGTGTCTGGCACTAACGCTGCTTGTTGTTCTGCCCATTTTAAATCGTACTCGCTAGTGATAACTACTTTGAGTTCACTAGTATGACTATAAATATTACTATGGGGTGCTTTAAACTGTTTGGGAGAGAAAGTTATCCAGTCAAAATTACCACTAAAAGGGTATGCGCCAGAAGTTTCTAAATGAACCTGCATTCCTGCATTTTTTAGTGCTGTGGTAAGGGGAAATAAATCGTGCATCAAAGGCTCTCCCCCTGTAATAATTACAATGGCAGGGTTAGCTGCTATAGCTGCATAGGCTAAGTCCTCGGTAGACTGTTGAGGATGATTTTGTGAATTCCACGAATGTTTGGTATCGCACCAAGGACAATGCACGTCACAACCCCCAAGGCGAATAAAAAAAGCATTTACCCCTGTCCAATAGCCTTCTCCTTGAACAGAATGGAAGGTTTCCACAATCGGATAGGTAATGGTTTCGGTGATGGTGTTCAAGATATTTTTACTCTGTGCTATTCAATAAAATCAGGTTAAAACAGACTTATTTCCTATTGATCTAAGTTTAGTGTAAAAGTTATGACTGTATTGTCTATAGAAGAATTTAACCAACAATCAAGTTCGGGGATTAATTCCTTAGAAAAAATTTATCAGGGCAAATCTATAGAAGGGGGACCAGTATTTTCTCTAACCAATCTCCAAGCAGCTACATTATATTGCGAGAGATTTAGTAAAAAACAAAATGGGGCGATGTGCATCATCGTTAAAGAAAAAGGCTTCTTCAGAATTTGGAGCGAAACCCATCAAGATAATTATCAAGCTTTAGAGAAGCCAAAAAAATCTCCTGCCAATTCTTTACCTGTAGAAGCTGAATTTATCGCTGTTTGTCAAAAACTTTTAGCTGAATATATTGGCCCTGTTGCCCCAATTATTTGTAAAAAAACTTTGGCTAAAAAGCCTAACTTAACTCGCGCACAATTTGTCGAAATTTTAACCCAAAAAATATCTGACCCAAACCAAGCACGAGAATTTAAACAAGCAATCTTAGAATAAAGTCAGACAAGTAAAAGTTTAAGTAATCACTGTTTAATTTTTAATCATCGTCTTCATCAATCATTTGTAAAGCCATTTTGAGACTTTGAACCATACGGTTAAGAGATTTAGCTAGAGTACCAATTTCATCTTTGCTATTGTGATTAAATTGTAGTTCTAGATCTCCTGTGCTAATTTCATTAGACAAAACTGCCATTTTTTTCATGGGTTGAATAATCGACTTTTTCAAGAATAAATTAATCAAAATCATCGCAATTAGAAAGATAATCCCCACAATACTCAGTACCAAAAATTGTAATTTATGCGCTGCTTGATATACTTTACTGGCGGGAACAGAAACAATTTGGGATGCAACAATCTCATTCATTTTCCAACCAAAACCATGTTTCTCGCCATAGGTGCTGACTAAATTGGCTGGGGCTTTGCCAGGAGTATCATGACACTCTAGACAGCTAGCTTTTTTAATCTCTAGAGGTCTAGCTATATAGTAGACTTTTGCGCTGCCATCATGGCGAAACCCTGTTTTTTCTTTAAGCTGCCTATTTTGACGAAATTGCAGAGTGATTTCAGTTTCAAATTTATCTGCTTTATCTCTAGGATTTGTAGGATTAAGTGTTGCTTCTTTATAAAGAAAATTTTGATATTCTGGTTGTTTTCTTAGCCCTTCAAAAACTTCTCGCGCTGAATAGGCTGGTACAGTTTCGGGTATAAAATAGGTTTCACTTGCTAAACGATCGGCTAACTCAGGCTTTACTTGAGAACTAGTATAATTCCGTACCGAGTTCATGGTTTCGATCATTAGAAAGGCTTTATCTGCGACTTCCTGTTCTATTTTAGTTTCGAGAATACGAGAGAGAAAAATACCACAAGCTGCGATCGCACTAATTAAGATACTAACTAAAATTAGGTTGAGCTTTGTGCCTAATTTGAAATCTTTGAAAGCTGCTAACATAATATTGCCGATAATTGGGTTCGGATTATTGTTAGATTGCCCAAAAATAGGGTTCAAATTAGACTGAGTGCCCAGAAAAAATTTAGAGATTGGAAAAAATTACATAGCCTTTAATGTCATTAACCACCAAGAATTTTAACTCCCGCATGGATCGGGTACAGTCGCCATTGATTCCTTTTGTTGGGGAACTGATTCAAAATAATCCAGGAACCATATCTTTAGGACAGGGAGTAGTAGCTTATCCACCACCAGCACAGGCGATCGCATCTCTGCAATCATTTCTTGCTCAACCAAAGAATCATTTATATCAAGCTGTCACGGGAATTGAGCCTTTAGTAGCAGCAATTAAGGCTAAGCTGGCTATTGATAACCAAATTGAAATCAATCATCATAACTGTATTGTGGTTACTGCTGGCAGCAATATGGGGTTTATGAATGCTTTGCTCGCTATTACCCAAGCTGGGGATGAAATCATCCTGAATACTCCCTATTATTTTAATCATGAGATGGCAATTACTATGGTTAACTGTCATCCTGTATTGGTTAACACAGATCAAAATTATCAGTTAGATTTAACAGCGATCGCCCAAGCAATTACCCCCAAAACAAAAGCTATTGTTACCATTTCTCCTAATAATCCTACGGGTGCGGTATATCCTGAGAGTAGTTTAAAAGCAGTCAACGATCTCTGTCGCGATCGCGGTATTTATCATATCAGTGATGAGGCTTATGAATATTTTACTTATGACGGCGTAAAGCATACTTCCCCTGGTTCTTTGCCTGATAGTGAAGCTCATACAATTTCTTTGTTTAGTCTTTCTAAAGCCTATGGTTTTGCTAGTTGGCGTATCGGCTATATGGTCATTCCTCAGCACTTATTAATGCCCATCAAAAAGGTACAGGACACCAATCTAATTTGTCCTCCTGTGATTTCTCAATATGCGGCGTTAGGTGCATTACAAGCAGGAAAGCCTTATTGTAGGCAATATCTATTAGAAATTACTAAAGTCCGTTATATCGTTTTGGCACAGTTGCAATCTATTGCTGATATCTGTACAGTTGCCCCTGCCGATGGTGCATTTTATTTCTTCTTAAAAGTCAAGACTAATCTTGATGATCTCCAACTAGTTAAACAACTAGTAGAAAAGTATCAGGTAGCAGTAATTCCTGGTAGCACTTTTGGTATGGAAAACGACTGTTATCTTAGAATCGCTTATGGTAGTTTACAGCTATCTACTGCTGAGACAGGAATCAATCGACTAATTGTCGGTCTGAAAAATATTTGTCAATAACTCCTGACTTGCCTCACAGTTTATGATAGAAATATCAGGTTAGAAAGAAATCGATGACTCAAATTAAGTTAATGCACGCTAAGCTTCATCGTGTCAGAGTTACAGAAGCTAATGTTAATTATGTCGGTAGTATCACTATCGACCAAGACTTAATGGATAAAGTCGGTATCCTTCCTTTGGAAGAAGTAGATGTGATTAACCTCAACAATGGCAAACGTTGGTCAACCTATGCGATCGCCGGAAAAGCAGGTGAGGGAGGAATTTGTCCCAACGGTGGTGCGGCATTACTATGTAAACCTGGAGACATCTTGATTATTATTGCCTACGAATTTCGCGATCGCGCCGCAGTAATGCGTGATGGACATCAAGCAAGAGTTGTAGTAGCTGATGAACAAAACCATTGTTTAGAATTTATGGAACAAAATCTTATTCCCCAAGGCGATCGACTTGATTTTCAATCTTCTTCTTATTAATAACTCCACTGACCTAAAAGATCGCACCGATTATGCTTCGTGGATGGGCAAACCCCAAGCATTGAATTTAAATGTGTTTAAATAAACAAAATAACAGGCATTGAGTAAGTAAGTATGACTGTCTGGCGTTTTAAGTCCATTGACGAAAGAATGCTCCGTCTTCTCCAGCGTTAGCAGTTAGTTGTTCTATTTGGGTCATTTGTGCTGTGTTTAAAGGAGTATAATTGCGCGCTACGGTAACATTAGATTCTAGTTGTTCGGGGTTTTCGGCAGCTATGATGCAACAATGTACTCCAGGTAAAGAAAGACTATACCCCATAGCTTGTTCCATACTAGATAAGATACCAGGTTTTAATAATCTACCGTATGCAGGGACTTTCATAGCGATTGTACCGACATTTTTTTCTTGTGCTACTGGCAATACAGTACGGGAAAATGGGCGGGGATGATGAACATCGGCAGCATTAAGAGAAATCAGAGTGGTGTCAAAATCATAGCGATGCAACCCCTCGGCAATAACTTCTGGTTCGTGATGTCCTGTGATTCCTGAAAATTTAATCAATCCTTGCTCTTTGGCTTCTTCAACAGCTTTGATTGCGCCTCGGTCGCTAAAAATGATATCTAATTCATCAGTGAAGGAAACGTGGTGTAATTGCCAAGAATCGAGATAATCCGTTTTGAGACGTTTTAACGAATGCTCTAATTCTCGCCAAGCACCATCGTAATCTCTAGCTGCGGTTTTACTGTTAAGATAAATGCGATCGCGGTAGGTCGGTAAAACTTTACCAAAGCGTTCCTCCGAAGGTCCATAGCTGGCTGCGGTATCATAATATTTGATGCCTAATTCTAAAGCTTTCTCAATTAAAGCGATGGCTTCAACTTCTTGATCTTCATAGGAAATTGGAGTTTGCCCCGCTCCTCCCAAGCCCAAGATTGGTAAATTAATCTGAGTTTTACCTAATGTTCTTTCTGGCATGGATTTAATTGTTGATGAAGAGGCGTGGCTTGGTTTTTTTGTTAGAGCTTGACTGCCAATAACTGTTGCTGTTGCTGCTGCTACGCTACTTATAAGAAAGTTACGTCGATTGGTTTTTTGGCTCATAATTTTTTTTTGATTTTAGCTTTAAGAAGTATTCTAGCGAGAATATTTCTTTAGGCAATGAATTAACCTTAGCCTTTAATTCGAGACAAATTCGATTAGGACTTATGCAAGAAATCTATTGAAATCTCGTTTACCTGCATAACATCAGTTAATAATTATTAGTTAGGTATTAGTTAGGGGGTAAAGAGGTTGGAGGATTACTCAAAACAGGACGATTAGGTGCAGGTTGTGGTGCTACGGGTATTCTTGGTTGAGCTATTGTGCTGGGAGGAAAAGTATTAATTGTATTTGGTCTGGGGGGAATAGCTTGAGTACCACTGGGCAAACAATTTGATATACAGAGATTAATGGTATTACCATTCAAATTACCTGTGCCAGCATTCAAATTGGGGCTTGGACGTGGGATTGATTGTTGGGGAATAACCACAGGAGGCGCTTGCTGGGGAGCTGGTTGGGGATTAGATTTTCCAGTTATGCTATTAAAAATACTTAAAGCTCCTGTAGCCAACTCTAGCAATTGTGCTGAAGCTGGTTGAGCAGGAACAAGGGTACTCAGGGCAACAGTTGAGGCAACTGCCAGTTTGATAGTGAGTGTTTTGTTAATACTGTTCATATAAGTAACCTCTCAATTACCTTGTCAATTAATAAAATTATTGTTGATTTATTCATCCAGTAAATAATATGTCGTAATTTAAAAATTGATGCAGAAGCTGAAGAATTAAACTGAGATCTTACACCTAGCCCGTAATTTAACTGTGATATTTGGGAAAAGGGAAAAGGGAAAAAGGTCTTAAATTGATTGTTAAGCCTCAATTATTCAGTTTTTATGTACTGCTGCAAGATCTGAGTTAAAGCTAATTACGCTTAATTTCTAGCTGCATAGTCAACAACAATGCACCATTCATGTAACTCATAGTCAACACAGTTGTTAACGATCAAAGGATCTTGGGCAACAATTTTTCGTGCTTCTTCGAGAGAATTTGCCTCAAAAATTAACATCCCTCCCCCTAATTCTCCCCAGTAGCCACTTCGAGCTTTGTGTCCCTTGGCAATTAGTTGACGAACATAATCTTTATGAGCAGGAACATATCGATCAAAAATTTGTTTGTTCACTGTTCCTGTTTCGATTTTGACAAAAATAGGCATAAGCAAAAGTTGGTTTATTTTCTATTAAAATAATTTATTTGTTCAAATATAATACATTAATACTTTATAAAATCTGAACTGTACTAGCTGCTTTTGCTGCTTTGGTTCTTGCTTCTTGAGTAGTTGTCCCTTTGGCCAAAGCTACTCCCATACGACGATAGGGACGAGAATCTGGTTTGCCAAACAATTTAATATCTGTATCTGGTACTTTTAAAGCTTCTGCTACATTGGCAAAACTAATTTTATCTGAAT
>JASJDX010000097.1 GCA_030064975.1 Pleurocapsa sp. MO_192.B19 | reverse complement strand
TTTTGCACTTACTGGAAAACAAGGAAGAAGTAATCGCCAAAGTTTACAAGATGCTCAAACCAGGCGGACTTTTCATCACCAGTACGGTGTGTTTGGGAGATACGATGAAGTGGATTAAGTTTGTCAAGCCGATGGGAAAATTATTGGGTTTGATGCCAACGGTTGTGGTTTTTACCAGGAAAGAATTGTCAGACAGTTTGACCGATGCTGATTTTAAAATTGACTACCATTGGCAACCGAGCAAAAGCATAAGCAAAGGGGTGTTTAAATTGAAAGGGGTGTTTATTGTGGCGAAGAAGGCTTAGTAGGATTAAACTACCTCTCTACTTGATCTTGACGTTTAGTTGGACTTTAGGAGATCGATCGCTTCCTCAAGTCTAGATAAAGTAACTTAAAGGAAAAATATAATTAAAGTCATGACGCAGCAGATAATAAATAGTGCTGATAAGCTTCAAGATTTGGACATTGATATGGAGAAGCTCCTCCAAGACTGGAATGCACCAGGATTTGGTGTCGGAATCGTAGCCAATAATAAACTCGTCTTTGCTAAAGGCTATGGCGATCGCAATTACGCAGACAAGTTACCCTTTACGCCAAAAACACTCTTTCCCATCGGTTCTAATACCAAGCTTTTTACTGCTATAGCTGCGGGAATGTTAGTTAAAGAAGGCAAACTAACCTGGGATAAACCGATCCGCGATTCCGTCCCAGCAATTCGCTTTTATAACAATGAATTGAACAATACTGTGACTTTGCGGGATATGCTAGCTCACCGCACTGGTATTACTCGCCACGATGGGATGTGGTATCAACAAGACTCTCTTACTCGTAAAGATATCTTCGATCGTCTTCAGTACCTAGAACCAGAGATACCATTGCGACAGGCATTTCTCTATAACAACCTGATGTATGCTGCTGTCGGCTACATTATCGAACTGTTATCAGGAAAGACTTGGGAAGAGTTCGTCTGCGAGAAAATCTTTAAGCCTTTAGAAATGGACAGTACTATCTATACTATTGCCGAGATGGTTCAGCAGTCTGATTTTGGTGTACCCTTCACGGAAAAACGAGAAAGTAATGAGATTTATCAGATTCCCCACTATGAAGAAATAGAAGCCATAGCTCCCGCAGGAGCGATCGTCTCTAATATTGAGGACATATCCCATTGGCTCATAGCATTAATGAACGATGGCAAATATGGCGATCGGCAGGTTCTTCCGTCAGATGTACTTAACGCTACCCTAAAACCTGCGATCGCGCAACCCAATGTATTAAGCGAATCTTACGGTTGGTGGGAATTGCTTAACCCTATTTACGGCATGGGTCGTGAAACTGTAGCTTATCGCGGGCATTTATTGACCTATCACGGGGGCGATATTGATGGATTCCATTCCCAGATATCTTTTCTGCCGCAGCCAAAACTCGGCGTGATTGTTTTCGTGATCGGCGACCATTGTGCGCCCCTGATCGATATAGTTACCTACAACATTTACGAACGTCTATTAGATCTGGAGCCAACTCCTTGGAGCGATCGCCTACTTGACCTAAGAATTAAAGCTAAACAAGCAGGCAAAGAAGCGCGATCTAAAGCTGGCGAAGATCGGGTTGCCAATACCACCCCTTCACATTCCCTAACCGATTATGTTGGTGAATATGAACATCCAGCCTATGGCGTTCTCAAGATCGAACTGAAAGATAATAATCTTCACTTCAACTTAGGGAGGATTAATCTTCCCCTGAATCACTTTCACTATGACCGCTTCGATACCCCAGATGATGAGCGTTATGGCAAGCGATCGGTAAATTTTCTTACCAATCCTCAAGAATAAAGGTTTAAGCTTTTTAGTAGGAGATAATTCTTTACTTCTATTAAATGGTAAAACTCACAAGAATCGCCGTCGTTTATTAATGCCTCCCTTTCATGGCGAATCCTTGCAAAAATGTAGCCAGCAAATTGTCAAAATTACGGATAAAACAAGCGATCGCTGGCAAGCTAGCAATCTTTTAAAGTTCGCACCGTAACAGGGCTATTTCATGCTAAACATCGATAAAATATGCTCCAGACTAAATTGGCATTTGCGTTGTCCTAAAGGATACCGCTCCGCATATGCTTGAGCCATATTATTAAACCCTGCATCTCGATATAAATTCAGGGCTAAATTTCTAGCTATCGCCATGATTTGAGGTAAAGGCTTAGTACGAATTCGAGATTTATCTTCACCTTGGGTTACATCTCTTACATAATGAACTTTATTTTAGTGTTCTTAATTTAGCACGATAATCTTATCATTTAGCATGAAATAGCCCTGACATAGCAAAGTCTAAAAAGAATGATTTGGTGGGCAACATACCTATTCTGAAAAACAGAAATGTTGAATGATAAGAAAAAAAGTAATAAACAGGCAGGAATAATAGTAACATCAGCCTAATTTATTACTCTAAAATATCTATCAATATTTGTGTCAAATTCACGAGTTTTTCCTGGTGAATCAGGCGTTTACAGAGTTAATATAACTTCAAATGTAAAGTTATATTTCAAGATTCAACATTTCTGAATTAGTAAAGCTGAGTTAACTCTAGATGAGTTTATCAATTTGCTCTAATTAATTTAAAAACTGGAATCTATTGCAAGCTATAAAAAATACTTGACATAAAAAAAAATCAATATTATTTATAGTGTACATAATATTACCGAGAGTCGAAACTAAATAGTTTCATATGTCAAATCACTCTAAGAATTTCTTAAACAATAGAGTACTTATAAAAGGAGAAAAACAAGGTTATTGCAGAATATGTAAACAGTATGGAGACTTGACCCATGATCATATACCTCCAAAAGGAAGTATCACAATTAGCCCAGTCGCTTTAAGAACACTGGCACAAAATAAAGAAATCAAGTCTGTAATTGCTCAAGGGGGAGCTAGCTTTAGAACATTATGTAGTAATTGCAATAATAATTTATTGGGGAAACAGTATGACCCTGAACTAAATAAAGTTTCAAAAGAAGTCGGTAGCTTAGTTAATAAAATTTCTGACTTAAGTTATCGAGGCTTTTCATTACCTCCTAAAGTAGAAATAGATATTAAGCCACAAAGACTAGCTAGAGCAGTAATTGGTCATCTACTAGCAAGTAACTATCACCCTACCCAAAGTGAAAGTGATATTAAGAAGCATGTTCCTTCATCTGAAGAATTGAGAAATTTTTTTCTAGATCAAAATGTTGCCTTGCCTGAGAATTTTAATATCTACTACTGGTTCTACCCAGGAAATAGGCAAGTTCTTATACGCGAAGCATTTATGTCATTTTATTCCCACAATAGAGAACCTTTGATTTTCGGGCTTATTAAGTTCGCTCCTATTGCCTATATGTTGACAAGGGATGAACCAAAAAATTGTAAACCTAATGCTCTTAATTTATTTTCTAATAGAAATATAGGTATTGATAATACAGAAAAAATTCAGATAAATCTAGATTCATATCCTCGTCTTGATTCCCCAGAAGCTCCTAATGACGATGATAAAAATATAATTTTCTTTGATCCTCAACTCACATCAATTGCAACTAAAAAGGAGAGCAAAAAGAAAGGGTTCGCTAAAAAACAGACTTCATAACTCGACTGCCATAGAAAATGCTGAAGAGCCAATAATAATTGAATTTATGAATTTAGCCCTTATTTAAGATTTAAGAGCTAAATTTAGTGATCTTTAAGGTAAATCCGTACTTCCCATTAAATAGCGATCGCATTCACCAATGCCTTCTCTAGTTAACATTAGCGATCGCCACTCTTGATTTTTCTTCCTCTCCCTGCCAAGATTGGCGAAAGAGTGATTCCATCTCGGTAACTGAAGCAACCTGAGGTGGATTTGTGAGACAGTAGGAGTTTTGTAGGGCATTGGTTGCCATATAGGGAATATCTGCTTCTTTTACTGCCAAATCGGCGATATTTAAAGGAATATTAAGTTCTCGATTGAAGGCACGTAGTTTTGTCATAACATAGTTTATCGCTTCGGTGGTTAATAAACCGTGAAGATCGGCTCCCATTGCTTTGGCAATACTGAGAAAGCGATCGCCTGCAACTTCGGCATTGTAAGCGACTACATAGGGCATCAGCACGGCGTTAATAATTCCGTGAGCAAGATGATGATAAACTCCGCCAATTTGGTGGGAAATGGCGTGAATATAACCCAAACTAGCATTATTAATGCCATAACTGCTAAAAACTCGGCATAGGTAAGATCAGCTCTGGCTCGTTCGTTTTTACCGTCCTTGTAAGCAGTAGGTAAAGACTTGACCATTAGTTCAATTGCATGCAATGCACCTGGATCGGTAATTCGCTAACACAACTCCCAAGAGATATCGCCAAAGCTAAAAAGAGCGATCGTTACTGGCATTAGCTGAGATTAAGCTGAGATTAAATGGTTGACAATTACCCTCTAGAACGCGCATGATGGCAGCCGAATGACCTGCCCAAAGAGGAGTATTAATGTCAGCAATTCTCAATCCTGTTGCTGTCCAGTGGTTGCTATTGTTTAGGAGTGAATAAGTTCCTTGAGCTTCATAAAATGTGGTATGCCATTGAGGTTTTTCTAAAACTCGAACAATTTTACCTCCCTCGTCTTTTTGGAAAGACTGCTTGATGAATTTCATTAACTTTAAATAATTAGCCCGACTCATCCCTACGCACTCAATTTCTTGATGCTGGGGAAAACTGCCATAGCGTTGAACTCTTAAAACCGCTCGATTAGGGGAAAAAAATGCCTTTAAACCTTTGAAAATAAAGCGATCGAGTCGTGTGGGTGGATTGATGTACCAGGTACGTTCTCCCCAACCAAACCCTAAATAGGAGTAGTCTGAGAGAGCATTTTCATCGACGTTATTGAAAGCTAAGTAGTTAGACCAATCGAAGATAACATTTTTGACTGGAATTAGAATATTGGAATGGTATCCGAAATTGACGATACAAACCCGATACTGACAGCTTGCTTGCGTCTCATCATGCCATTTTCTAGGAATCAATAAACCGATCGCAGGCAACAACACCATCAATGAGCAAACACCCAAAAGGTAACGAATTATTCTTTGAGGTTTTATCAGTGGAAGGCAATTGGCAATTTTTGACATAATCCTTCTCCTAATGCCAGTTTTAACTTCTGCGATCTACTTAAAAATATACCCTTTAAGATTAAGGCAGATCCCTACTGACCATCAAATAGCGATCGCATTCACGGGTCACTCCACGACCTTCGTTAAATGTTCAAACTAATCAGTCACTAAATAGATTTTAGATATTTGCTGCTTCGCAATTAACATCCTGCAAAATTTTCATCCTATTCCGAAATACCAAAAGGGTCGATCGCACTTTTCTAAATAGTTAAAACTGTAATTTAGATAAGCGATCTGTATACTAAACCGAATCTATATTCATTTAATCATCTTTTAAGTTAAGCTTATCGGTGTAATGCTACATTGAAAGGCGAGTTTTAAAATGTAGGGTGGGCATAGCAGAGTATATAAAGATGACAGATAATTCACATTAATGCCCACCATTATTGAATTGAAATATCATTGATAATTATTTATGATTTGGTGGGCAACATACCTATTCTGAAAAAGTTCGTATATTCTGGTTTTTTTTGCCCACCCTACAAAGCTTGTTAAGCTTAAGGCAGATCTGTACTCCCCATTAAAAAGCGATCGCATTCACGGGCTACCCCACGACCTTCGTTAAATGCCCAAACTACCAGGCTTTGTCCGCGACGGCAATCTCCTGCGGCGAATACGCCAGGAATGTTAGTAGTGTATTTTTCGTGTTCTGCTTTGATGTTATTGCGGGCATCTTTTTCAAGTCCGAAAGCATCTAAGAGGGGTTGTTCGGGGCTAACAAATCCCATTGCTAAGAGAACTAATTGGGCAGGTAACACTTTTTCTGTGCCAGGTATGGGTTGGGGCGTAAAGCGACCATTTGCATCTCTTTCCCACTTTATTTTAACGGTATGGACGGCTTTAATATGTCCTTGTTCGTCTCCTTCAAATTTGGTGGTAGTAGTTAGATAGCCACGAGGATCGTCGCCAAATTTAGCAGCAGCTTCTTCCTGTCCGTAATCTAAGCGGTAAACCTTAGGCCATTCGGGCCAGGGATTATTGGGGGCGCGTTCTAGAGGAGGTTGGGGCATGATTTCTAGTTGTTCCAAACTGCGACAGCCATGACGCACTGAAGTACCTACGCAGTCAGTTCCCGTATCTCCTCCGCCAATAATGACTACATCTTTACCTTGTGCGGAGATGCTAGTATCTTTGCCGTCTAATAGGGCTTTGGTATTGGCAGTAAGAAATTCCATTGCAAAGTGAATTCCTTTTAAATCGCGACCTTCTACGGGTAAATCTCTGGGTTTGGTCGAACCAGTACACAAAATAATTGAATCGTATTCTGTCCGCAATTTCTCGGCAGATATATCTTTACCAATTTCGGTGTTGCAGGTAAAGGTTACCCCTTCTTGTTCCAAGAGCTTAATGCGACGCATCACAATTTCTTGCTTGTCTAGCTTCATGTTGGGAATACCATACATCAGCAGTCCCCCTGGGCGGTCTGCTCTTTCAAATACTGTCACCCAATGACCTGCTTTATTGAGTTGGGCAGCAGCACATAGTCCCGCAGGGCCAGAACCGACTACAGCCACCTTCTTGCCAGTGCGTTTTTGGGGTGGTTCGGGGTTAACCCAACCTGACTCCCAACCTTTTTCAATGATGGAATATTCAATATTTTTAATGGTTACTGGGGGGTTATGAATCCCCAGAACGCAAGAACCTTCACAGGGTGCAGGACAGACGCGACCAGTAAATTCGGGAAAATTATTGGTCTTATGTAACCGATCTAGGGCTTCGCGCCACAGTCCACGATAAATTAAGTCATTCCACTCAGGAATTAGATTATTAATCGGGCAACCACTCGCCATACCATTGATATTAATACCAGTATGACAAAAGGGCGTACCACAGTCCATGCACCTTGCAGCCTGGGTTTTCAGGTGATCGTCTGGCATGGGCAGATGGAATTCATCCCAGTTACGAATGCGATCGCTCGGCGATAATTCGGAGGGTTCTTCGCGTAGATATTCAATAAAGCCTGTTGGTTTTCCCATAGTCGTTAATAAGTAGTAAGTAGCAAGTAGATTCGAGAACCCGCGTCGGCGTGAGACGCAAACAAAGGGCTATGCCCGCATGTAATGCTCGAATCAGAGTAGCGAGTAAAAAACTGATGCCTGATAACTGTTAACTGATAACTGAAAATCAGCTACCACTAATACGGGCAGCATCGCGGGCGTTGGCTTCAAAGGCAGCAGTTAGAGCATCGTCTCCGCTTAAACCTTCGGCGATCGCTTTTTTAAGGGCTTTTAGCACACGCTTGTAGTCTCTAGGCATTACCTTGACAAATTTGGCTGCCATCTCTTGCCAGTTAGCTAGCACTTTAGCTGCTTTTTGGCTGTTGGTATAATCTGCGTGTTTTTGGATCATTTGGTAGATCGTCTCGCGATCTTCTTCATCCAAAGATTCAATATCTGCCATTTGAGTATTACAACGGGTGGCAAAATCCCCTTGCTCATCCAGAATGTATGCCACTCCGCCGCTCATCCCCGCAGCAAAGTTACGTCCAGTCGATCCCAGGATGACAACTTTACCACCAGTCATATATTCGCAACCATGGTCGCCCACTGCTTCGACTACAGCTTTAACACCAGAGTTGCGGACGCAGAAGCGTTCTCCAGCTACACCATTGATATAGGCTTCACCACCAGTTGCGCCGTAAAATGCCACGTTGCCGATAATAATATTTTCTGCTGCCACAAAGGTAGAACCCTCTGGAGGATAAACAATTATTTTGCCACCACTCAGTCCTTTGCCTAAATAATCGTTGGCATCACCTTCTAGTTCTAGGGTTACACCCTTGGGTACAAACGCACCAAAGCTTTGTCCCGCACTGCCTTGGAAATGAAGATGTACTGTATCTTCTGGTAAACCATCCCAGTGGCGTTTGCTGATTTCATTGCCCAGAATTGTACCCACTACTCGATTGATATTTCTGATGGGTAAAGTAGCTTTAACTGGCTTTCCTTTCTCAATTGCTGGTTTACATAGATCGAGCAACACATTTAGGTCTAAGGATTTATCCAGCCCGTGATCTTGGGGAATCTGGCAATAGCGACCTACATCTGCCCCCACTTCAGGCTGGTAGAGGATTCTAGAGAGATCGATTCCTTTGGCTTTCCAATGATCCACCGCTTTCTTGGCTTCTAATACATCGGTACGCCCTACCATTTCATTAAGGGTACGGAAGCCCAAGCTTGCCATAATTTCGCGCACTTCTTGGGCAATAAACCTCATAAAGTTAACCGTATATTCGGGATCGCCAATGAAGTTTTTACGTAACTCTGGATTTTGGGTGGCAACTCCTGCGGGACAGGTATTCATGTGGCAAACCCGCATCATGATACAGCCCAGGGTAACTAGGGGTGCGGTAGAGAAACCAAACTCCTCAGCACCTAACAAGGTGGCGATCGCCACATCGCGACCAGTTTTCATTTGACCGTCGGTTTCTACAGCAATACGACTACGGAGGTTATTTAAAACTAAGGTTTGATGGGTTTCGGCTAAACCCAGTTCCCAAGGGAGTCCTGCGTGTTTAATTGAGGTTTGGGGAGATGCTCCCGTCCCACCATCAAAACCCGAGATCAACACCACATCCGCGTGGGCTTTTGCCACCCCCGCAGCGATCGTTCCTACCCCTGCTTCGGATACTAATTTAACGCTAATCCG
Source organism: Pleurocapsa sp. MO_192.B19 (assembly GCA_030064975.1). Lineage (GTDB taxonomy): Bacteria > Cyanobacteriota > Cyanobacteriia > Cyanobacteriales > Xenococcaceae > Waterburya. Next base: position 12,352 of record JASJDX010000097.1, on the reverse strand, counting down.
CGCTTGCCGATTGGCATTTTTTAAGTCGTGGATCAACTCGGCTAAATCTTCAATCGAGTAAATATCGTGGTGGGGTGGGGGGGAAATTAAGCCGACTCCTGGGGTAGAATGACGGACTTTGGCAATCCAAGGATAGACTTTTTTCCCTGGTAATTGTCCCCCTTCTCCTGGTTTTGCTCCCTGTGCCATTTTGATCTGGAGTTCTTGGGCTTGGGAGAGATACAAGCTGGTAACGCCAAAACGCCCCGATGCTACTTGTTTGATGGCACTGTTTTTTGAGTCACCCTGTTCGTTTGTCCAGGTATAGCGTTCTGGATCTTCCCCTCCTTCTCCTGTATTAGATTTACCGCCAATGCGATTCATGGCGATCGCCAGAGACTCATGGGCTTCTTTGGAAATTGAGCCATAACTCATCGCCCCCGTCTTAAACCGCTTCATAATCGCTTCGACTGGTTCTACTTCTTCTAGGGGAATCGGTTCGCGGTCTTTATATTCTAAAAGTCCTCTCAGGGTGAAGTGTTGCTGATTCTGCTCGTTGACCAGCTTGGCATACTGCTTATAAAGTTCATAATTATTAGTTCTAACTGCTTGTTGCAAGGTATGAATGGTTTGGGGACTAAACAAGTGTGCCTCGCCATCTTTGCGCCATTGGTATTCACCGCCCACATCCAGGGTATGGACGTTGACATCGCGATCGGGAAAAGCATGGCTATGACGTAAAACGGTTTCTTTGGCGATCGCTGATAAATCTGCCCCTTGAATTCTAGAAGTTGTCCAGGTAAAATAGCGGTCGATGACTGAGTGATTGAGTCCAATTGCCTCGAAAATCTGCGCCCCCCGATAGCTTTGTAAGGTAGAAATACCAATCTTGGAGGCAATTTTAATTGTTCCTTTGACAATAGCTTTGATGTAGTTTTTGCAAGCAGTCGGATAATCCACATCAGCTAATATCCCCTGGTTAATCATGTCTTCAAGGGTGGCAAAAGCGAGATAAGGATTAATCGCACCGCAACCATAACCCAGCAGAACCGCATAATGATGTACTTCCCTGGGTTCGCCCGATTCTAAGACAATGCCGACTCTGGTACGAGTGCCATTGCGAATTAGGTGGTGATGTAAACCTGAAACTGCTAGCAAAGCGGGAATGGGAGCGTTATCTTTATTGATACCACGATCGCTTAAGATAATAATACTTGTTCCTTCGGCGATCGCTTTATCGACTTCAGCACAAATCTGCTTAATTGTTGCTTCTAGACCCTGTACTCCCTCTTTGGGGTCAAATAAAATTGGTAGGGTAAGAGACTGAAAATCCCCATCTAGGTTTTTCAGCTTTGCCAATTCTGCATTACTAATTACGGGTTTGGCTAATTTAATTAGATGGCAACTTTCTGGTTGGGGATCGAGTAAGTTACGCTCTGAACCAATTGTAGTTACTGGGGAAGTGACAATATCTTCCCGAATCGAATCGATGGGGGGATTGGTTACTTGGGCAAACAGTTGCTGGAAATAATCATAAAGTAGCTTGGGACGATCTGAAAGCACTGCTAAAGGTGTATCCGTACCCATCGAACCCAGTGCCTCAACTCCATTCAGAGCCATTGGTTTGAGTAAAATGCGCAGTTCTTCAAAGGTATAACCAAAGGTCATCTGTTGCTGAATTGTGGTAGTTAAACTCGCACCTTCCCTTGCTAAGGAAGCATTTCCTTGCGAGTTTGCTACTTTGGGTTCTGGTAAAGATGCCAAATCTACCAAATAGCGATCTAACCACTCCCGATAGGGATGCTCATTAATAATTGCTTGCTTAATCTCTTCGTCAGCAACAATACGCCCTTCTTCCATATTGACCAAGAACATCTTCCCAGGCTCTAAACGCCCTTTAGATTCTACGTTTTCTGGGGCAACGTCTAGCACTCCTGCTTCTGATGCCATAATTACCAGGCCATCTTTGGTAACGTAATAGCGAGAAGGACGTAAACCATTGCGATCCAACACTGCTCCTACCATTGTGCCATCAGTAAAGGCGATCGAAGCTGGCCCATCCCAAGGTTCCATTAAACAAGAATGATATTCATAAAAAGCCTTCTGCTCGTCACTCATGGATTCGTGAGCAGCCCAAGGTTCGGGGATCATCATCATCACCGCATGAGGAAGCGATCGCCCTGCTAATACCAATAGTTCTAAAGTATTATCAAAAATACTGGAGTCACTGCCATCGATATTAATTAAATTCTGCACCTTCTTCATATCATCACCGAATAGCTCCGACTCCAACAGCGACTGGCGAGCGTGCATCCAGTTGATGTTACCCCGTAGAGTATTTATTTCCCCATTGTGGGCAATGTAGCGATAGGGGTGAGATCTTTCCCAACTGGGGAAAGTGTTAGTGCTAAAGCGCGAATGTACTAAAGCCAACGCACTTTCTAAGTCAGGATCATGGAGTTCGGGATAATATTCTCCTACCTGCAACGGCATCAACATTCCTTTGTAAACTATCGTACGACAAGAAACACTGGATTCATACCAAAATGAATCTCCCATTTCTTGGCGAATTGCTTTATGAGAACGCTTGCGAATCACGAATAGTTTCCGTTCAAAGGCTGCTTCATCTAAATCGCTCGCGCGTTGGATAAACACCTGCTGCATAAAGGGTTCGCTCGATTGAGCCGTATTCCCCAAAGATGAGTTATCGCTAGGTACGTCACGCCAGCCCAAAACTTGCTGCCCTTCTTCGGCGACAACTGTTTCAAATACCCTTCTTCCTTTCTCTCGAATCAGAGGCTCAGGAGAAGAGTAAATCATGCCAACCCCATATTCACCTGCTTCTGGTAAATTAATATTTTCCTGAGCAGCCACCTTCTTCATGAATTTATGAGGTATTTGCATTAAAATACCAGCCCCATCACCTGTATTTGTCTCAGCACCACAAGCACCACGATGTTCTAGATTGCTCAAAATCGTCAAAGCCTGTTCTACAAGCTCATGGGACTTCTTACCATTCATGTGGACGATAAATCCAACACCGCAGGCATCATGCTCGAAGCGAGGATCGTATAAACCCTGTTGGGGAGGTAGTTGATTATTATTCATTTTTATAAACTAAATTAATGTTAATGTAATGTTAATGTAATGCTAATGTTGGCAAAGAAAAATGAAATTAGGTTAGGTTGGAGCTATCGAAGTTCAATCCTGTTAGCTTTATCTGCATAATAGTTACTTGATCTTACCGACAGAGGTTAAGGAATCTGATTTTTTAAGCAAATGATCATAATCAGTTGCCAGATAATCGAAATTGATGGGTTGCAACTATTCCTGAATCACCGCTCGTTTTAATATTTATATATCTAATTTATATATCTAAATTTTAGAGTGATCGCTAATGGAAATATTTATTAAACCCGAACCAGTTCAATAAAGTCGATCAACGGTTGCCAATTATCATGTTCGATAATAGCCTTCCAGATAGTCTCGATTTCAGGTTTTAGTAAAACAATTATAGAATTTGCTTGTTTTAGACGTTGAGCAATTTTATCAATTTCTTTTGGAGATCTCCCTGACAATAGTTGATGATAAAGCCAGCACCAACGTTTTAAAATAGCTACTTCTTCCCCAGACACCAAAAATTCTAAATCTTGCAAAATACAATTAGTATTCTCGCGCCATTGGGTCGAAAATTTTTGTCTGAGTTCGCAAAAAAACTGACCGTAGTTAATTTTAGTTAAAAATAGCAGTTGTAGGGTCAAATCGATTAATTCTTCTGTTTCCCAAACAGACAAGCGATCAAAGCCCAATTTATACAGCATTTGCTGATGGTAATATTGGGTGTAAAGTTCGGAAAAAGTTTCTAAAATCGCCTCCATTTCCGAGACTGGAATTACTGCCGAGAGAGGACGCTGCAACATGGCTAAATTCCAACGACAGACACTCGGCTGATTGCGATAACTATATCTTCCCTGGCGATCAAAAGCAGCAGCAGTAAAATATGGATTGTAGGTATCGATAAAAGCATAAGGGCCATAATCAAAGCTTTCTCCCGTAATTGACATATTGTCGGTATTGAGAACACCATGACAAAAACCTACCGCCATCCATTGCGCAGTTAATTGAGCGATGCGTTTTACCAATTCGCCATAAAAACGAATATAGCTATCTGGTTGCTGCCACAAATGAGGATAATAGTATTGAATTACGTGGTCTAATAACTGCTGAATTAGATCGGGGCGATCGTAATATTCTAAACGTTCAAAAGTTCCAAAGCGCAGATGAGAACGGCTAAAACGTACCATAACCGAACCACGTACTAATTGATCATCTCTGGTAAATGGTTCTGTTTCGATTAAACTTAAACAGCGAGATGTCTTAACTCCCGAATAATGTAACACCTCCGCAGCCAGTACTTCCCGTACTCCACCTTTTAGAGTTAAGCGACCGTCTCTAGACTGAGAATGGGGAGTTTGTCCCGATCCTTTAGTGCCAAAATCGTATAGATGCCCATCAATTCCCCTTACCTGACCGTAAAGAAACCCTCGTCCATCTCCTAAATAGGGATTGTATTGACCAAACTGGTAACCATGATAACGCAATGCCAAACAGGATTGTTGTCCCTGAAAACGTCCGCCAAAATCGAGTAAATGTTTATTGGTTACTGTATTAGAATCTAAACCGAGAATTGGTAGTAGCTTATCATTACGAAAGCGTAGAGTATGCTGAGAAAATTTAGCAGGTTGGACGCGATCAAAAAAATCATTACCTAACGACTCTAAAGCTAATTCGTAATTAAGATAAAAAAAGGGATTACTGGTTGACTGTCGATCATTCAAGGTAATTTTTATTAATTAAAACAAATGTTAATTGAAACAGAGCGTTTAATTCTACGAATGTTCCGCGAATCAGACTTTGAGGACTACTTCCAAATCTTTTCTGAACCACAAGTTACGCGCTTTATTGGAAATGGAAAAGCCATGACGCGATCGCAAGCTTGGATGAGTATGGCTACTATATTCGGACATTGGCAACTACGGGGCTATGGTATTTTGGCAGTTGAAGAACGGGCTAGTAAAGTAGTTGTGGGTAGAATTGGGTTTCTCAATCCTGAAGGATGGCCTGGATTTGAGCTAGGTTGGATCTTGAATCGTAACTACTGGGGACAAGGTTACGCTACCGAAGGAGCAAAAGCATTGCTCGACTACGGTTTTAGAAAGTTAAAACGCGATCGCATAGTAAGTCTGATTCATCCTGGTAATATTAGATCGATTCAAGTAGCCGAAAAATTGGGAGAAAAACTCCAAGACAAAGCAAAAGTTTATGGAAAAGAGGTTTTAGTTTACGGAATCGAGCGAGCCACTTTCGAGATGACTAACTACTAAGGTGATTTCTGAGAAATATTTTACCAATTCAGTAATCTAGAAATATCTCTCACAATAATCTTCGACTAACTTTACTGGTAATTTCTTTGCCAGAAATTACCTAATTTACTTTTATCTAGGTGGAGCTACTTAGCAATTGATATTTTAAAGTTCTCTGTTCTAAATATTTAACCGCATTCCCAATTCCTGAAATATCTATGCATTAGACCTCTGGCGAAAGTTGCGATCGCCATTAAGACAGTAGCAGACCCGATCGCGCCTAAAAACCCAGTCAAAATACTACTGAAGCCAACTTTTTTAGCATTTTGTTTCACCTCCATTGCGGAAGCTAATTTAAACTCCTCTACATATAACTTGTTTCAGTCTTAAATTTACAAAGTAGTTTAAATAATCCGTGAGGGAGCAACGCGATCGCCAGTTTAATTTATCCTAATTACTACTCAGTAATACTTTGCGTTCGTTTTCACTAACCATCACAGTTTCGACAATTTTGCCTGTAACTTGCGTTCCATCTTCCAAATTCACCGTCCATTGTTGTCCAGTAACTAAAACAGGACATTCTCCTGCTACTTCTTCCCATTTGAGAAATACGCCATCTAAGTAATAGTCAAAGATACAAAAATGTCTGTTTATTGTGTCGTTAGTAGTCATGGTTTTACTTCTTTTTTTGTTAGTGGTTAGTTGTTAGTTGTTAGTTGCTGCTGTCAGATTTTCTTTGCTGATGTTTGCCTGGTCTAAATTTGCCCCCGTTAGATGGGCATTGCTCAAATTAGCGTCAACTAAAATAGCTTCATGGAGGTTGGCGTGGGACAGGTTTGCCCCTACCAGATTCGCCCCTCGTAAATTTGTGCCGCTTAAATCTGCTTCTACTAAACTGACGCTATTGAGATTGGCATTTTGGAGATTGGCTTCAGTAAAAGTAGCGTTGAGAAATGCCCCGCTAAAATTGGCACCTCTTAAAGATGCCCATGAGAGATTGGCTCCACTTAAGTTTGCCCCGCTTAAGTTACCACCATTGAGGGTAATTTCTCTCAGGTTGGCATTGGCTAACTTTGCCCCTCCGAGATTTGCACCAATCAGATCGGCATTACTAAGATTGGCATTAACCAAACAAGCACCACTGAGATTTGCCCCAATTAAGTTAGCTTTAGTCAAATTTGCTCCTGTTAAGTCTGCTCCACTGAGATTTGCACCGATTAAGCTCGCTTCCTCAAAATTGATTTCAGCCAAATTAGCGCGATATAGACAGACCCCGTTTAAGCTTGCACCAGTAAAATTCCTGCGTCCTTTGTTGTATTCTGTTAGTAGTTTGGTTACTTCCAACATCATTATTACCTCCATCGTTCAAACCGTAATTGCTTGTGGCATAATCGCTCCTGTCAGATTTGCCCCTCTAAGATTGGCGTGAGTCAGATTAGCATCCGTTAAATCTGCCTGACGTAGATCGGCTCCATAAAGGTTTGCTCCTCTCAAGTCGGCTTGTTGCAAATTAGCTGACATCAGGTTTGCTCCTGCTAAGATTGCTCCTTGGAGATTGGCATGAGTCAGATTAGCTCTTTGTAACCAAGTACCAGTCAAAATAGCTTCGGTTAGTTGGCTGCGAGATAAATTAGCCTCTTGAAGTTTGGCACCACTAAAGTTGACGGCGATCGCCATTGCTCCGCTCAAGTCTGCCTGCTCTAAATTAGCCAAAACTAAAAATGCCCCACTGAGATTGGCGCGTGGGAGTGAAGCACGAGATAAATCGGCGCGAATCAAATTAATCCCGCTTAATCTAGCTCCTTTTAAGTCGGCAGCAACAAGCTCGGCGTTGCTAAAATCGCGATCGCCCTGGGCGTATTGTCGCAATAGTGTTTCTACATTCATTCTTTAGTTAGTTGTTCGAGGTCAGTAGTCAGTAGCTACCAAACTTTCACAACTTCCTCAGATTGTTATTTGAAAATGTGAATGTAGATCGCTCCTCGATAGTTAAAGTGTGGCAAACAGGTCAGTTAACTATCTATTTAAATTATACGATTTTTTCTGATCCTCAGAGCTTGAGCGATACAAAACACCATACATAAACGCTCGAAACAAACTTAAAACTTATGAATAAACCAAGCCTGAAAGCTTATCTAAATTTAGTGCAAAAACTATTGAGCTGTCCTCAAGGTGAAGAATGGATAGTATTGCGCGAACATGGAGAATTGGTCAATTTGGGTTTAGTTGAAGTAATGGAACAGATTGCCAATTACTTTGCCGTGGAAGGTAAAATTAAACCTGCGAAATATTTACACAATTGGGCGAGTCAGCTACATCACATTTTAATTGACAATAATTTTACCGATCGAGATCGAGACGACAAAACTAATGCTTATCTGGAACTAGTAAAGGCTCTATTGGACTGTCCTGAAGGTTTAGAACAGCAAATACTCACAGCCCATCAAGACTTAATCGAGCCAAAATTGATTGAGGTAATGAGAGAAGTTGCCGATCGCCTAATGTCAAGCGATCCTGAAACTGCTGAATATTTGCAAAACTTGGCAGCAGATTTAGATCGTACTTGGCTCAAACACCATGAATTTACACCAACTTTCAAACAAGAAATTGCCCCCGATCCTTGGTTAGATGAAGACGAGCAAATTTCCATTCCAGAAGCAGCGATGCCTACGGCTAGCTTCGCAATCGCCGAAAGTCATCCAGAAAAGCCAGAAGCATCAGCCCAGCAACCCACGCCAGTACCCATACCACCACCAAACTCTACCGTACAATTTACTAACGAAGTAATAGGTCAATTACTTACTCAAATCGCCGATTCTTTAAGCAAATTGGAAACTACTATAGCTTCCCAACAACAGGCTCAAAATCCTCTTTGGTATATGGAGGTTTTGGAAAAAGCTGCTGCTGCTGAGTGGATTTTAACTACTAACGAAATAGAACAGTTAATTGGTGTCAAACCTCATTGTCATCATGATGAAACCGATTATCACCGTGGTAGTTGGGTCTTTGTTAAAGCAGGGAAGGTTGGAGCGCAAATGGCTTGGAGAGTTCGGAAGGTTAGTTAGTGCTTGGTGTTCAGTGGGTAGTTGTTATTAATTAATACTCCTGACTGCATGCGGCGAACTATGCGCCTTGGCGACTTCTGACTACATGCGGGCGTAGCCCTTTGTGACTACAAATTTCTGACTCTCACAAGTTCTTCAAATTAATTTTTAAAACTGTAGGTGTAGTTTGAAGGTCGATTGAAAGTCATCCCTCAAGACATCCACTAAGGTTTAATTATGGAACTTCTACGATACAAAAAGTCAACAGATCCGCCTCTTGAAAAATCTCACAAGCAAAAGCTCAATCCCTGGTTAATTGGCTTAATCCTCGCTTCTTTAAGTGGAGGAATGGCTTATTGGTATTTTTCTCAGCAACCACCACAAACTACTAGTCCAACAACGATTACTGAAATTGCACCTATAGCGGTGACAGCTTTAGGCAGATTAGAGCCAGAAGGAGAAGTGATTAAGCTGTCGGTAGCTAATGCTCAAGATAGTCGGGTTAATCAATTGTTAGTTGCAGAAGGCGATCTCGTTCGAGCAAAACAGTTAATTGCTACTCTCCAAGGTTTAGACCAAAAACAAGCCGAACTAGCTGAAGCAAAACAAAATGTAGCGGTTTATCGAGCAAAATTAGCACAGATCGAGGCAGGAGAAGCCAAAGTAGCGGAGATTACTGCTCAAGAAGCCAATATAGCTCGTTTGAAAGCTCAGTTACGTACTGAAAAGATTGAACGGGAAGCAGAAATCGCCGACGCTGAAGCAGAGTTGAAAAATGCTGAAATCAATTACAATCGCTATCAAAATCTCTATCGAGACGGAGCAGTTAGTAAAGCGGATTTAGACGATCACCAAGAATTATATAGTAGATCTCAAGCTAAATTAAATCGCGTACAAGCCAGGTTAGAAAACACTGTTGCAACTTTACAGGAACAAATTACTCAAGAACAGGCAATGCTCGATAAGCTAAGAGAAGTTCGTCCTGTAGATTTAGCCGAAGCTCAAGCCGAATTAGACTATGCGATCGCACAAGTCAAAAGGATCGAATCAGAACTAGAAGACTATTACGTGCGAGTCCCGATAGACGGACAAATTCTGAAAATCAATACTCATGTAGGAGAGCAAGTTAATACCAGTGAAGGCATAGTAGAACTGGGAAAAACCAATCAAATGTATGCGATCGCTGAAGTCTATGAAACAGATGTCAGTCAAGTTAAGGTGGGACAAAAAGCAACCGTAGTTAGCGAACATGGAGGCTTTGAAGGAAAATTACAGGGAACAGTAGACCATATTGGCTTACAAATTAAAAAACAAGATGTTCTCGAATCCGATCCTGCTGCGGATAAAGATGCTCGTGTGGTAGAAGTCAAAGTACGCCTCAATCCTCAAGATAGTGACAGGGTTGCAGGATTAACTAATTTACAGGTCAGGGTAAAAATTGATTTGGGTCACTAACAATGTCTCTCAAAACTCTACTAAAAAAATTCAACAAAGAACCCCCTCTAGGCTGGACACAACTTTGGCATCAAAAAGTTCGCTTATTAGTAGCTCTAATCGCTATTGCTTCTGCCGATATTATGATTTTTACCATGCAGGGGTTTAGGATGAGTATGTTTGGCGGTGCGATCAATCTTCATAAGCAACTTCGCGGAGATTTATTTCTAGTCAGTAACCGTGCGGAATCTCTCGGTGATGGTCAAACCTTCGATCGCCGTCATTTATATCAAGCCGAAGCAATTGATGGCGTGTCATCGGCTAATCCTCTGTACTTTTCTTTTGGCAATTGGGTCAATCCTTGGAACAATAAAATAACCAGTGTCGGCGTAATTGCTTTCGATCCCGTTCGTCCAATAATTGATTCGCCAGAAATAGACAGACAGCTAGAACAAATCAAACTGCCCAATACTGTCTTATTTGACAGCCTATCCCTCCCCAAATTGGGTTCTGTACCCGAATCTTTTATTCAGGGAAAAACCATTACTACTGAAATATCGGGACACAGAGTTAGGGTTGGCGGTATTTTTACTCTGGGTAGCACGATTTTTATCGACGGACACCTTGTTACCAGCGATTGGAATTATCTACGGCTGTTCGGTTCGGATAGCATCGATCGACCTAAAGTCGGCATCCTCATGCTCGAACCAGATGCAGATTTGGCAACGGTAAAGAATAATCTTCAGGCATATTTACCCCAGGATGTTGAAACGATGACCCATCAAGAATTTATCAAAGCGGAGGAAGACTATTGGGCTGAAGTACCTGGTGGCATTTTGTTTAACTTTGGCGTGGTGATGGGATTTTTTACTGGGGTGGTGATTGTTTATGAAGTATTACACGCCGATGTTAACGACCATTTAGCCGAGTATGCCACCCTGAAAGCGATGGGCTACTCAGATCAAAATCTGTTAATAGTAGTTTTCCAGGAAGGAATTATTCTTGGCGTATTAGGGTTTATTCCTGGATTTATTGGTTCGCTAGGAATCTATACCCTACTCGGATATTTGACGCGAATTCCCTTGCCGATGCGATTTGATGTTGTCTCGCAAGTATTTATTATTACCATTTTGATGTGTTTGATTTCGGCTGCGATCGCCATGCGCAAACTTCAATCTGCCGATCCCGCAGATGTGTTTTAGGTTTTAGTTAGTTGTTATTAGAGACGTACGATGAAACATTAGTCCTGGAGAATAAGATGCAAGAGTTATCCTTAGTCTCACAGATTAGCTTATATGTACTGATGGCATTGATTGGTGTCTATGCCCTGCTGGTTGGAGGTTTCCAAGCGATGGTGCTGAAGGGTAAAGCTATGAAAAATCCTGATGGGTCGTCAGATAACTGGCACGAGCAGAAAACCCATTATGGTATCGCTTTCGCCGACTTAGTGTTGGCTTGTCCAGTCAGCATTGCAGGCATTGTCTTAGTATTCGTTGCGCCTCGTTGGGGTTACTATCTGCTCGCGTTAGTCAGTTTCTGGTTTATTTGGGCTAACACCATGACCACGGCAACCAGCCTACGATTCGAGAAACCGAACATCAATCTGAATTGGCTGATCGTCTTTCCCTCGGGGATTCTTATCGGGTTGACCTACATTATTTGGACTCTGATTCACTTTGACATTATTTACTGTTTGTAAAATCGCATAAGGAGAAAAGAAAATGAGGATAGTATTAGGCATTATCTGTGTGCTGTTCGGGGTTTTTGGTTGGGGTGGACAAGTGCTATCGGGAATTAATTATCCACTCGCTCAACGATTGGGTTTGCAGGAAAAGAGCGAAGGAACAGACCCTTTATATCGACGAGCAGAAACCAATACCGCAAGATGGGACATATTTGTCCTTTGGACACTTCTAGCATCTGGTATCTTGATGCTGACCAACAATTACTGGTGGCCCTACTTATCATTAATTGCTGGCGGGATTTACCTAGATACAGCGGGAAGAGAGGTGGCAAAATTGTTGAGCTTGAGTAAGGAAGGCATCAAAATTGGCACTTCCAAGGATTTGAAAGTCGTAGCAGTTTTCTTTCCCACAATGTTAATTATTGCTATTTGGGCGATCGCATACTCATTGTGGTTTCTTGCAGGCAATTGAAAAAAGTCTCTCTAATAGTATTCAAGAACCACCGTACGGGCAGTTCACGAACAGCCCCTACTAACCACTAACCACTAACCATGCCTCTAAAATCTCTACTAAAAAAATTTAGCAAAGAACCCCCTCTGGGTTGGGCGCAACTGTCGCATCAAAAAGTTCGCATGATTGTTGCCTTGTCGGGAATCGCTTTTGCCGATATTTTAATTTTTATGCAGCTTGGGTTTTCTACTAGCTTGTTTGGCGGTGTTACTCGCATTCACGAACATCTCGATGGCGATCTATTTTTAGTGAGTGCTAGGGCGAAAACTCTCATTGATGGTCAAAATTTTGATCATCGTCATCTCTACCAAGCTGCTGCTGTCGAGGGAATTACTTC
>JASJDX010000107.1 GCA_030064975.1 Pleurocapsa sp. MO_192.B19 | reverse complement strand
ACAACAACTAAAGTTAAAAGAGTAGAGGTAGTAAAACCACCAATAACGGCGATCGCCATAGGACTACGAACTTCTCCATCTGCCCCAAATTCTAAGGCAATGGGAATCATTCCTGCAATGGTAGAAATAGAAGTCATAAGAATGGGACGTAAGCGAGATACACCAGCAGCAATTATAGCTTTACGTTGAGGTTTACCTTCTTTTAGTCCTGCCAAAGCAAAATCTACCAATAAAATTGCATTTTTAGTTACTAACCCCATTAATAAAACAATACCGATAAGAGCAAATAGTCCTAATTCTTTTTGGGCAACTAATAATCCCAATAACGCACCACCAACAGATAAAGGCAATGCAACTAAAATTGCTAGGGGATAGACAAAGTTGTTATATAACAGTACCAGAATGGCATAGATACATAAGATGGCGAATCCTAATGCCTCTCCAAAACGAGAAAAAATATCTCGCATAATTTCTGCATCCCCCGATGGTTCTTCCTTAACTTCAGGTGGTAAGGATTTCATGGCAGGTAAAGCGCGGATTTTGGCGATCGCATCTCCTAAAGCAAGCCCCTGTAAATTAGCCTCTACTGTTACCTGACGATTACGATTGAATCTTTCTATAGTGGCAGGGCTACTACCTAAACGGATTTTGGCAACAGCGTTGAGAGGAACTAACGAACCATTACTGGCAGGAATACGCAGATTTTTTAGAGTTGTTATATCTTGGCGTTTTTCGGGGTTAATTTGGACTCTGATGGGAATTTGGCGGTCAGGAAGATTAAATTTAGCCAAATTAAATTCATTATTACCAATTGAAGCCAAAGAAGCAGTATCAGCGATCGCCTGTACAGAAACTCCTAAATCTGCTGCCCTTTGGGGATTAGGTTCAATAATAATTTCTGGTTTAACCAAGCTGGTACTAGAAGTTACTTCCACTAGCCCTGGTATTTCTCGGACTTGCTTTTCTAACTTATTAGCCGTTTCTACTAGTATTTCTGGATTATTACTGCGAAGAATTAAAGAGACATCCTTACCACCACCTCCAGCCCCCTGACTCTGAAAACTAATTCTTGCCCCAGGAATTTTAGCAAAGACACCCCGCATCTGTTCTTGAAACTCTTGTTGGGAAATCTCCCGTTCGGTTTTAGGCATAAGGCTAACAAATACTGAAGCAACGTTAATATTATCCTCTTCTCCTACCTGAGATAAAACACTTTTTACTGCCTGTTGCTGGCGTAATATTTTCTCTAGCTGTTGGATCACCGCTTCGGTATTATCAAGTTGAGAACCAGGGGGTAATTCTACCTGAATCTCGCTCAGCCCAGTATCTCCACTACCAAATAAACCCTTGGGGATATAAGGAACTAGTTGCAGACTGCCAAAAAAGAACGCGGCCGCCAAAATTAGAGTGGTAAGACGATTTCTTAAAGCTGTATTTAGTAGAAAGCGATAAGGTTGCCATTTTCCCTCGGCGTTAATCTCTAAAGCTTGAGAAGAAATGACTAAATTAGTTGGTGGAGAGTTGACCAATGAATTATGCTTATGCTCTTTTTGATCCTCAGGGGTAATGTCATAGTCAAGGGTATTAAATGCCCGAAAGCGAGGAGATTGAAAAGGTTGCTTTTTTGACTTCAGCAAATAAGCACTCAACATCGGTGTCATGGTACAGGCAACCAAAGTTGAAAACATGGTAGATACTGCCACAGTCACTCCAAAGGGCTGAAAATATTGTCCAGGAATCCCCCCCATAAATGCCACAGGTATAAATACCGCCACAATAGTTGCAGTAGTAGCAACAACTGCTAAACCAATTTCCCTCGCTGCATCTAAAGCTGCCCTGAAGGGCTTTTTCTTCATTTGCAGGTGGCGATCGATGTTTTCGATCATACAAATGGCATCATCCACCAGATTACCCACTGCCAGGGCTAAAGCCAATAAACTCATGCTGTTGAGGGTATAGCCTAGAGTTTTCATTACCCAAAAGGTAGGAATAATTGAAAGGGGTAATGCGGTGGCAGTAATTAAGGTAACGCGCCAGTCGCGGAGAAATACACCGACGGTTAATACCGTAAGTAAACAGCCCAAAACTAAGGCGTTGATTGTTCCCTGGTAGGAAGCACGAATTGAATCAGCCCGAGTAAAAATTAGCTGCAACTGGACATCTTCGGGTAAAGAGGTTTTTAATTCGGCGATCGCTTTTCTCACTTCTTCTTCTACGGAAACCAAGGTACTGCCTGAACTGCGTTTAACAGCGAAGCCTACTACTGGTTTTCCGTTTAAAAAAGCTTTTTGTCGTGATTCTTCAAAATCATCCACTACTTCCCCAAAGTTAGACAAAGGAACAGTATCGCCGTTATCATTATCAAGCTCAATGGGGTAAGCCTGTAAATCCCTAACACTTTCAGCACTTCCTAGAGTACGAACATTTTGTTCCCTCCCTCCAACTTCCGATCGCCCTCCTGATAAATTGAGGTTAAATTGGGCAATTTGATTGTCAATTTCTGTGGCGGTAATGCCATAAGCCTGCAAACGTTCGGGGTCAAGGTTCACTCTAATTTCTCGGTCTAATCCCCCCAGGCGTTCAACGTCTCCTACCCCTTTAACATTGAGTATTTCAGGAATAATAGTACGGTCTACCAAGTCACTTAATTCTTCAACGGATTGCTTTACCGAAGAAACTGCATAGGTAACTACCGTACCGCCAGTAAACTGTAGCTTGGTAACGCTTGGTTCATCGATATCTTGAGGTAGATCGGGGCGAATTTGCGAGACAGCGTTGCGGACTTCATTAATAGCGCGATCGCTATCTACCCCTAAGTCAAAGTTGATTACTGTACGAGAACTACCATCGGTAACAGTAGAGGTAAGATCGTCAATCCCGTCTAGATTAGCTACTGCATCCTCAATCTTTTTTGTTACTTGATTCTCTAATTCCGTTGGGCTAACCCCTCGTTGAGTAGCATTGACAATCACAATTGGAACATCAATGTTAGGCGACTGATCGATCCCTAAACCCAAAAAAGAACTAATGCCAACAATCCCTAATATGAGAAACATCACAATAGTGGGAACAGGGTTTTTGATCGACCAAGATGAAAGATGAAATGACATATTTTAAAAGGATGAGGGATCGGTGATAAAACAGGAGATAGAAAAAATTTTTAATATATAGTTGCTAAGTTTTCTGTTCTAAATAAAATTGATATCGATCGCGCAATTGTTCTGAATTGAGATTTTGAGTCCAATATTCTACTAAAGCATGACCAAATGCCCAAGCATTCTGATTTCCTGCTTCATTTTTGTCTAGCAATAAAGACCATAAAGAGCGTAAATCAAAGTTGCCAATATTGGGATTGTCGCTAAGCAACATAAATAAGTCATAAGCCATCTGAAGTTTACCAATTACTATAGGTGCTTGCTCTACAGGAATCTGTTCAGCCAAAATATAAGCCAGAGTTGAACTTCCTGTAGTCATGGTGGAAATAACTTGCAGGATGGGACTTTTTAAAAAAGCTGTTAAACCCTGAGTAGTTGCCATCTGACGAGTATAGCGCTCGATAATTTGGGCTGCTGCTGTACTACGAGCTTCTAAATCCCGCACAAAACGTGCTAGACGAAGTTGTTTCGCTGGCGCGATCGCTTGAATTAATTCTAGAGATAAAGCTTCGACACCCCAAGCAGAGCGATTGGTTGATTTGTCTTCCGTCACAATAGGTAAGATCAGATCGCAGATATCTCCTAATAGTTCAGCTCGATAAATAGTTGCCTCACGAATGGATTTTTCTTTGGGTTTATTTCCTTCACGCCAATCATAGGGTGGATTCCATTCACGAATTGGACGGAGGCGATCGACTTGGGTGACAATCCCTACAGCATTTAAATCGGGAAGATCTTGTTTTAGTTCTTGCAAAAAGTCTACATCCATCTCGAGAGCAGGATCTAGAGCAGGAGTCACCAGTAGTAATAGATCCGCAGTCATAGCATAATCTAAAACTTGTTCCCTTAATTCAGGGCGATTTACTTGCTCATAACCAGGAGTATCTAATAGATTTAATGTTTCTTGGGTAGGAGTTTGCCAAGTGTAGTGTTTGATTTTATCTGTACTGGGTAACACATCCACTTCTGCTTTCTCTGCTTGGAAGAGGGTATTAATCAAACTACTTTTTCCTGCGCCAGTACGTCCTACTAAGATAATGTTGACAGGCTTTTGGGCAACTTCTGTCGGGGATTCGGCAGACTCTAAAATCTGTTTTAGAGTTTGGGTTTCTGCTTTAGGTAAAGCGGGACTGGAGTCAATTTCAGGGATAGTAAGAGTCTCGTCACCATAAAGAGCGATCGCCTGTTGTGCTAAGTTTTTTAACGCTGTTTCCCGCATTAATTGACCTAAATTGAGCAATAATTCCTGATTTGCTTGGTTACTCAATTTTCTAGTGGCTTGTTTAGCTGCTGCTGCTGTGGGATTAATTAACCATTGTGACCAATTAAATACCTGACCTAGTTTACGTGCTGATGGCTCTAATTTACGGTACACCTCATAGGCTTCATAAGCCTGTCCAATAGATACCCGATTTAATACAGGAGACAGCTTCTGCATCATGCGATCCGTATCGTCTACCGTACCGCGAATTAAGCCGTAAGCCTGGGGAATATAAATATTGAGCAGAGGACGTTTAACTTCGGGATTATAAACATGAGCGATCGCCAATACTAATTCTTGACAGCGTTGCCAAAAAGTCTGCCAATCTTCCCAAATTGGCGCATCTTCTTTGGTTTTGAGAATAATTTGCTGTAAGGAAGCTGTAATCTCCTTTTTTTTATCGACTGTGGTATTAAGCTCTGTTTTTTGTCCTTCTAACTCCTGATTAATCTCATCCATCACTTCTTGCATCTCGGCAAGGACAGGTTTTGTCCATTTCACTAGTAACCACCGCCAGACTGCAAAAACGACGACAACTACGCCCCAAATCCAATTGAGCTTCCAATCATGAATCTGTGAAGCTGCTGCAACTAATAAAAAGATCACAATAGCTGCCAGCGGAAGAATTAAAATCGCCAACTGCCAAGGTTTGATGCGTACCATTGTTTTCTCTCTGCCTTTTTGCTGTTTTTATCCTAACTAGATTTAACAAAATCAGACATACGGGGAATATTAAAGGGATGAGGATGAGGGATGAGGTAAAAAGCACATTTGTGATTAACAAAAACAAAAGCAACCTTTTAAATCTAAAACTTTATAGCTCAATATCTATTATCTAAAAAATTATCAAATATTCACTATTCACTATTAATTATAATTATGAACATTTATCCTGACTTTTCTAATCATAATTATCAAGTTATTCGCGAACTAGGCCGTAATCGAGAGGGAGGTAGAATCAGTTATTTGGCAGATTGTATCGATAATCAACAACAGGTAGTAATTAAACAGTTTCGCTTTGTGCAAGAAAATGCCAGTTGGCAGGGGTTTAAAACCTACGAAAGAGAAATTCAAATTCTTCAAGGAATAAATCATCCTCGCATTCCCCATTATCTTGATTCTTTTGAAACTAATGACGGCTTTTGTATGGTGCAAGAATATAAAAATGCTCCCTCTTTAGCCTCTAAAAAAAGTTTTACTTCTGCAGAAATTAAACAAATTATAGTTTCAATTTTAGAAATATTAGTGGACTTGCAGCAGCGCATTCCGCCCATTATTCATCGTGATATCAAGCCAGAGAATATTTTGCTAGATCGAGATCATCAAGCTTACTTAATTGATTTTGGTTTAGCCAGAGTTAATAGTCAAGATCTAGCTATGAGTAGTATTGTGGCAGGAACACCAGGGTTTATGCCCCCAGAAGAATTATTTAATCGTCCTTTAACTACAGCTTCTGATTTATATAGTGTTGGGGCAACTGCGATCGCTTTAATGACAAATACTCCCGCCTCTAAACTGAGTAACCTAATTGACGACAGTTATCAATTTCAATTTAGTCACTTGCTAACAGGGATTAATCCTGATTTTATTGACTGGCTAAATAAAATGGTTGCACCCAATCTCAAGGATCGTTTTACTAATGCTCAAGATGCCCTGAGTAAACTAAAACCGATCGATATTACTGGAATAGCAACTTTAAAGCTGCCAGAAAAAAAAGCTCAGAATAAAAGTTTGGTAACTGCCAGCGTAGCATTTATTAGCACAGTTTTAATTATAATTAGTACCTTCCTCAACCTCAAAACATCTACTGATAATCCTGTCGTTAATCAACAAGTCAATCAACCAACTGTAAAACCTCTTAGTAAATCTCTCGGTGAAGAAGAACAGTGGTTTAAAAACATTAAATCTCGTTGTAATTCCGTCGAAGTAATCACGGCAATGGGTAGAGAAACTTACCCCAACACTTCAAAAGGAGTGGGCTATGCAGCCAGTTGTTATGCCCTGGCAGGTAGACTAGATTTGGCCGATAAAGTAATTCAAGAACTACCAAAAAATCTTAGGGTATACGCAGCAGCAGTAGTGTTTAATATTGGTCATCCCGTGGCTGATGCAGGAGATGATCGATCCGCTGGACCAATTATGGAGTTAGTTTTGCGTTATTGGCCAGACAATTACATGGCTTTATATCATGCAGGAATGTCGGCTTATGTTTTGGATGATTACGCCCAAGCCGAAACCCACTTGCAAGAATTTTTGCGTATTTATCAACACCAAGACAGTTGGACTAATAGTTAAACTAAGTCACCTTGTCACCAAGGCGACTCGTCTTCAAAACCGTGCATGAAACTTTCGCTTCACACGGCTTCTCTCCTTTCTGGCTCTTTATGAGTACCTACTAAGGTTGGAATATCATCAATCCATTTCCAATTCATCTTATTGAATCGATTTATAAATTTTTGATATTCTTTTATTGCCTTATGTCTTTTAATGGCTTTAAGGTCTTCCTTAGTTTTTTCATCATGGCAATGTCGATGTAACAGTTGAAGATTATCTTTTATATTTCCACCTATTGATTTAGGTGTTATATGGTCTTTTTCGATTTTGTCTTCATCATGAAAGGTTAAGTCACACCAGTTACATTTGCCTTTTTGCTTTTTGAGCAATCGGGCTATTGAGTTATTAAGTTCAGGGTGTTTACCCTTCCTTGTTCCCCAATATGTCTTGTTTCCGTCATAGGGAGAAGATTCTCCTTTGACTTTGATGTGGCGTATTATGGCTGTTTGTTGGTGTTTTATTAGGGTTAATCCTTCTTTTTCACCAAAAACCCAGTTGTCATTTCCTATTCTTTTCCAATATTTGTTTATTACCCATTGTTTGTTTTTATTGGGGTGTCTCCTGTATGCCCATCTCAGTAACCTTTGGAATAGAAGGTGATAAACTTTGGAGTAAGTTTGTTTGCTACATACTGTTTTGTAGTAGTTACTCCATCCCCTGATTATAGGGTTCAGTTTTGAGATTAAGGCTTCTTGTGGTGCTGAATTATGTCTCCTAATGACTTCTGCTATTTGGGCGTAGTGCCTTTTTATGCTTTCGTCTGAAGGTTTTATCAGCGTTTTGAAACCTAGAGTTTTACCTTGAGCATTTTTTCCAGATTGATACTTCCCTACAGGATATTGTCGAATATTAAAACCAAGAAAATTGAATCCTGGTTTTTCATCGTTGTGGGTTTTTAGGGTGTGTGCAATTCTGGTTTTTTCAGGTTTTAATTCTAGGTCGTATTCTGCCAGCCAGTCATTAATTATCTTTTGACATTGTTCTATAACTTCGAGATTTTCATGGATTATAAGGAAGTCATCTGCATATCTAATTAAGGATAGTGAGGATTGATTATCTCTTTTACCTCCTTTCCAGGTTGCAGCGTATTCTTTTATCCTTTTTTCCATACCATGTAGGGCTATATTTGCAAGGAGTGGGCTTATCACGCCACCCTGCGGTGTTCCTTCCTGGTTTGGGGTTCTCTCGTGTTTTACAAAGTCGCAGATGTCGGCTCTTAGCCATGCTCTGACTTGTCTTCTCAATTTTGGGAAGGTGTTGAGCTTTTCTAAGAGTTTTTTGTGATTGATTTTATCGAAACATTTTGCTATATCGGCATCGAGTACGTATTTGGACTTTTGCCTAATAGTGTTGAATATTGCTCCGATGGCATCGTGCGCTCCCCTTCCTGGTCTAAAGCCATACGAATTTGGCTCGAATTTAGCTTCCCATTCTGGTTCGAGAGCAGTTTTAACTAATGCTTGGACTGCTCTATCACGCATTACAGGGATTCCCAAGGGGCGTTGTTCTTTTTTCCCAGGTTTTGGTATCCATACCCTTCTAATGGGTTTGGCTTTATCCCCAGGTACGAGATTTTCTGCCATAAATAGACGTTGCTTGGGTGTTAGGGATTTAACTTTATCCACCCCTGCTGTCTTTTTGCCTTGGTTATCCTGTGACACTTTCCTTATGGATAATAATCGGTTGTAATAGGATTTGATAAGGGTTTTTTGTAGCCTTCTTCCCTTTCTAACATCACCGTTGACGTAGGCTCGGTAGATTCTTTTTTGCAGCTTGAATACAACTTTATGGATTTTACGCCAGTCAAGTTGATTCCATTCCACAGTATTGTTTTGGCAATCTGTCTTAGACATATTTACTGTTACTCAATCACTACTTTCCAGAAAACAGTGAGGACGTGGGCATATCCGCATCCATTACAGATGGGCATTAGCTTTTTCCTCAATCCTTCGCCCCTAGTAACCTCATTACTGAGATATTGCGTCTTGGATGACTACTTACCCGTTTCGACCTTTTGAGTAAGAGTTACTAGAGGATTTCCTCGTTCCAAATAACCTGTTGGTATGAACCTTTAGAGTGTATCTATACACCGATTGCAGTTAGTGTTGTATTTCCAGCTGGCTCACATTGAAAATAACTATGTGCAATTTTGCCTTTTGGCGACAGCTTGTCAGTTCTGTTTTAGCTGTTTGCATTTAACGATGCTTCTGACTTTACCTATTTACCGACTGCGGTTAGTGTTGTATTTCTCAAAATGAAGACTTTAGAAATAACCTTTTTTGCAGTTTTACCTTTTGGTTACAGCCTGACAGTTCTGTTTTGGCTGTTTGGAGATGACGATAATTAATGGTACTTCGAGCGAACGCTCTACTCATGGGCTTCTTGCTTGAGGATAACCAGTTCAGACTACCAGTCATTGCCCCGTTTAACCCCGCTTTACCGATTGATGTCCAGTCGCTACGGTAGGGGTTAGGCTTTCACTCCCAACACCGAGAGGATAGGACTTGAACTGTTATGCTTTTATTAATATTTAGCGACCTTGGTCCAGGTAAGTTCTCACCTATACAGGTTATTTAGTTGTCATGGTTCAATTTGGATAGTTAAATTTTATTAATTTCTTAACGTAACTTAACTTTTTCCATTTCATTACCAAGCTAGTACTACGTATTTTTAATACTTTTGTACTAAACGAGTCGCACAAGCCAAAAATGCTTTAAGTCGAATACAGCAGAATACCCCAGCTGATGAAAGCTTCTCGATTCATCATTAGTTTGAGATGGATTCTACAGCAGAATTTTGATGAAACCAAGCCGTCAGAGCGATCGCCAAAGCATCTGCAGCATCGTCAGGGCGAGGAATAAAGTCTAAAGACAACTCTTGCGCTACTGCTTCTTGAACTTCAATTTTGGAGGCGTTACCATATCCCGTCAAGGCTTTCTTGATTTGTGGTGGTGCAAACTCTACATAAGGTAACCCAGCTTGACCTAAAACTAACATCAAGACTCCCCTTGCCTGGGCTACGGTAATAGTATGGCTCATACGATAAAAAAATAATTTTTCTACTGCCACCAAATCGGGCTGAATTTCGTCAATTAGAGTATGTAAATCATTGTAGATTGTACATAGGCGATCGCTCAAAGGAGTTTTCGCTGCCGTTTCGATTACGCCAAACTCTGATAGCTTTACTGACGCTACATCAAAATTGGCAGTAGAATCAACCTTGCTAAATGTCTGACAAATAATTGTGCCAAATCCTAAAATAGCTATTCCTGGATCTAATCCTAAAATTTTGATTTCCATCAAGAGCAAGATATGATTAACCTTCTACTCCAATTTTTGTTAATTGTTTAGTTTTTATAGTTATTTCAATCTGTTGAGCCGTTCTTAATCGAGATAGTTTATGTTTATGATAACTACTCTGGTATTGGTGTATAAACAATGTTCTTAAACTGAGATGAAAAATTCATCTTTTTCCAAAAAAAAGAATCTCCGTCGCAAAAACCTCTGGTTTAAGTGGCTATCTCCAGGATTATTTATCAAACGTTGGCTACTTTTGAGTGCAAGCGGTTTTGTTATGGCAGTTATGGGTACTGCTATTTGGAGTAGACTTACACCAATTTATCGATTATTGTCATTTATTTCCGAATTTTTAGAATTTCTCACTCAGGTTATTCCCAACTATATTTCTGGTCCAATTGTTTTAATTACAGGCATCTTTCTCATATTTTGGGGACAATCTCGAACCGTAGGTTCAATTACCGATGTTTTAGGAGTAGATAAAGATAAACAGCTAGTTGATATGTTGTTAGATCGTCGTCGTCTTAATCGTGGCCCAAAAATTGTGGTCGTCGGTGGCGGTACGGGTCTTTCTACCTTACTGCGTGGTCTAAAGGATTACAGTAGCAATATCACTGCTATTGTCACCGTAGCTGATGATGGTGGCTCTTCAGGAAGATTAAGACGAGAAATCGGAGTCTTACCCCCAGGAGATATTCGCAACTGTATAGCCGCTTTAGCAGATGAAGAAGAATTGCTTACAGAACTATTTCAATATCGCTTTGAAGCTGGAGATGGTTTAGTAGGTCATAGTTTTGGCAATTTATTTCTGACGGCTATGAGCGAGATTACAGGAGATTTAGAACAGGCGGTAACTGCTAGTTCTAAAGTTTTAGCTATTAGTGGTAAAGTTTTACCTTCTACCCTCAGCGATGTCAGTTTATGGGCAGAAATGGAAGATGGTAGGCTAATTGAAGGAGAATCTAATATTCCCCAAGCAGGAGGAAAAATTAAAAGTATTGGGTGTATGCCTGCTAACCCTCCTGCCCTACCGGCAGCAGTAGCAGCAATTAACGAAGCAGAATATATCATTATTGGTCCAGGTAGCCTCTACACCAGTATTATTCCCAATCTTTTAGTTCCCGAAATTAGAGATGCGATCGCCAATGCCAATGTTCCTCGCATTTATATTTGTAATATTATGACTCAACCAGGAGAAACAGAAGGCTATAGCGTTGCCGATCATATTCGTGAAATCGATCGCGTTGGTAAACAGAAATTATTTGATGCCGTTCTGGTACATCGTAAGCCTCCTAGCCCTATATCACTTAAACGCTATGCTTTAGAAAATTCTCATCCAGTATATTTAGACCGACAAGAAATTGCCAAATTAAATCGCCGTATAGTGATGGCAAACGTGATGGAAGAAGACCAAGTCAACGGACACGTTCGGCATGA
This sequence comes from Pleurocapsa sp. MO_192.B19, assembly GCA_030064975.1. Taxonomy (GTDB): domain Bacteria; phylum Cyanobacteriota; class Cyanobacteriia; order Cyanobacteriales; family Xenococcaceae; genus Waterburya. Next base: position 9,140 of record JASJDX010000107.1, on the reverse strand, counting down.
TTCTAGTCAACTAGCTAGAGTTTTGTTGCGATGGTATAGTGGCAAGTGGCAACCTAAACTTTGATGTCTAAAACGTTACTGTTACGCAGGAGACTTACAAAGTTCAAAGAATATTTTATAGTGGGGTAAAGAGATAAGGGAAGTAGCAAAACAAAACAGTTCAATCAGCCCGTTTTACCCTGCTATCAATCCCGACTTAAAGTTACTTGGCTTATTTATAATCTATCAATTTAATATAAAGAAAGTGTGTCTTATAGTATCGAATATTGTAAAATTTTGATGAACTTTTGATTCAGCTAGACTTTCCTTGATTGTTTACTAGTGATTTTTTAATGCCTCAAGACTTTTGACTCGTGCTAACAATCTTTCTTAGAAATTCTCAGGCAACTCAAAACCTTGGCTATTTGCTTGGTCAATATTTACCTGAAGGTAGTGTCATCTTGCTATCAGGAAATTTGGGTGCAGGTAAAACCACTCTAGTTCAAGGAATTGGTCAAGGCTTAAATATTTCTGAATCGATAGTTAGCCCTACCTTTACGCTAATTAACGAATATTTAGATGGTCGTTTGCCTTTATACCACTTAGACTTATATCGCTTAGATCCAAGTCAGGTTCAAGCTATTTATCCTGAAATATATTGGGAAGGCATTGAAGTAACTCTGGGTATTACGGCGATTGAGTGGTCACAACGTTTATCAATTAAACCGCCAAGTTACTTAGAAATTGAGCTAATTGCTCAGTCTAAAGGCAGACAAGCGCGCTTACAACAACATGGCACAAGTAATTACGATCTAAAATTCATCCAAAATTTTTCTAATACTGCTCAACAATAGTGCATTGTATATTTATATAGAAAAAGGATGAGGAAATTTGAATTTGATTTCCCCATCCTTACTATATTTTTGACTTGATTATCTAATAACTTCTGGTATTTAACATAATGTGCAAACTTCTACCAGAGAACAAAAAACTCAGTCTATCTTTGGCAAAATACTATTTCTGAAAGCCAATCAAATTAATGACCTTAAAAAATTGCACATAGGGTTACTTAGTCAATTCCTAGTTGATTGCCACGTTTATACTGCATATAAGCGGCAAAAAATAATCCTAATAAAGTAATAAAAATTAAACCGAGTACAATTCCCAAAAGCAGAGGTTCTATCACAACGTATCTCCTTAAAATAAATTATTTAACTAAGATATATCCTACGCTAATTCTGGTATCACTGTCACAGACACACTACTTGGTAAAAAACTTGGGTCTAAATTAAGGGACAATCTGTCTAATATTTTTGAGCAGGGGAATATTTAACAAAAAACCACCATGACTTGCGTAGCTTGTCTATAAACTTTAAGCTATTTTATAAATCATAATAAATATAAGTAAACATTCATAAGTCACTCAGATAAACAGTGGATAACCAGTTAGCCCAATCTTCGGTTTGGCTAAACCGCCTAATTTTAATCGTACTGGTAGTAATGCTTGTTATTGGTCTCAGCATTCTGGGTGTCTATTGCCAAAAAGCTTCCGATCCTTATATTCAAGCGGTATTGTCCCTGGAAAGCGATCCTCAGAATGGATTAGCTATTTTTGAGATAAATTGCGCTGGCTGTCACAGTTTACAAGCAGATAAAAACGTAGGACCAAGGTTAGAAAATATTTCTAAGCGCAAATCGCAGCGCGACTTAATCAAGCAAGTAACTAGCGGACGAACCCCTCCCATGCCTAAATTTCAGCCTAGCCAGCAAGAAATGGCAGATCTGCTGGGATATCTCAGTCAACTTTAAGTCTGCCTTTAATTTCTTTTGAATTGGCTAATAGCTAATAGCTGATTTTTAAAATCTTTCTACGCTACCGAGAAAGACTGGCTCTACTCTAATAGCTAAAACGGTTTTCGGTCTAAGTACCATGTACTCTCCCTGAATATTCTTGATTGGTACATTAACAAAATCTGCCGAATCAGATTTTGCCATTAATTCGCTACTGTACCATTTCTGAAAATCTTGCACGGTTTGAAATCTAACTTCTTCTCTGTGACCACCAGAAATTAGAAGGTGAACTGCGTATTCGTCAGGCTTTCTAGGCATAGGGAATATTTGAGAACTTCAATATCTATAGTTCCCATAAAGCTCAATCTAAATGTCATTCATCGTGTATTTAGCTGAATAAAAATTGGTTTTCAGTAAAGATACTAAAAATCAGCGATCGAGGTTGTTTAATCGCTGATTTGATAAGTATTGATGATTATAAAAGTAAATTAGACGCTTATATGATCTCGTTCTATGACTATGATGTTGAGACTAATCTTCAGGCTCAATAGTCTTACTGGGCGAAGCTTCATACAGCGCATCTAGCCTTGAACGAGCATCATCAACGGACACTGAGCGCATAATTAAAAGAGGTTCTTCGATTACTTTTCCCTGCTCGTCTAATAGTTCTGGATGAACTTTCTGTTCTCGGCGGGACTGATTCCTCTTCGAGCTATTATAGTTGGGAGGATAAAACTTTTGAGTCTCTACACTCAGGGTAACTAAACTACGAATTAAGTTAGTGACTGCCAATAGAGCAATGACAGTGAATACCAGAATATAAACTAAATGCAACATACTTTTTTTTACCTAATGAACTCATTACTATAATCATTCAGATCCAAAAACAAGTTTTTTACTGTTGTTTAAGATTTTGAAGATATCTGATTTTCTTGATTTTTTAATTCTCGCCACTTTTGCGCTATGTTCCAGCATTCAGCAACTAGCTGATGCCAAGGAAGCATCATTCTAGAGTCAATTCCTGCTTCACCACCTGTCGCCTTAAATAGTATTTGCGCTGTTTGGACTTCTTTCTGACTTTGAATAATTTTCTCTAATAATTGAGCTTGTTCTTGAGTAGAAAAGAAGGACATTTGCTCTGATTCTAATAAAGAACGCGATCGCTCAAACCAATATTGAAAATCTTCTAGCAGTGGCTCTAGAACCGTTCTAAGTAACTCTTTCTCAGTGGGTTGTTCTGTGGACATTTATTTAAAATTAGCTTATTATCTCAATACTTATATTAGCGGCTTTTACAAAAATTAATATATTCTTGATTTATTTTAATAAAGTAATTGTTGGTAATTATTGGGAAATCTGGCTTTCAAAGTAACTTGCACGTTTGTTGTACCGATCCCGATCTAGAATATAACGAGATTACTTGCGTCTTTTAAAACAGCCGATGCCTGAAGCAGAACAAGCACAACAACCCATAAAATTACTCCGCACTAGTGAATCCGAATCATTAAAAAAAATCCGTCATACCACGTCTCATATCATGGCGATGGCAGTGCAAAAGCTGTTTCCCAAAGCACAGGTAACGATTGGACCTTGGACAGAAAATGGTTTTTATTACGATTTTGATAGTCCTGATTCTTTTACCGAAAAGGATTTAAAAAAAATCCGCAAAGAAATGATCAAGATTATTAATCGTAAGTTGCCCGTGATGCGGGAAGAAGTTAGTCGAGAAGAAGCTAAACAACGCATTGAAGCCCAAGGAGAACCCTATAAACTAGAAATCTTAGACAGCATTAATGAACCAATCACTGTCTATCATTTGGGTGAACAGTGGTGGGATTTATGTGCGGGACCTCATGTGGAAAATACTGCTGATATTAATCCCAAAGCAATCGCCCTAGAAAGTGTTGCAGGGGCATATTGGCGCGGGGACGAAACTAAAGCCCAGCTACAGCGGATCTACGGTACTGCCTGGGAAACTCCCGAACAACTAGAAGAATATAAACGCCGCAAGGAAGAGGCCTTAAAACGAGATCATCGTAAGCTAGGTAAAGAACTAGGACTATTTATTTTTGCCGATCCAGTAGGGCCTGGTTTGCCTTTGTGGACTCCTAAAGGAACTATCTTGCGATCGCAATTAGAAGATTATTTGAAGCAGGAACAAATTAAACGAGGTTATCTTCCTGTAGTGACTCCCCATTTGGGTAAAGTAGACCTGTTTAAAATCTCAGGACACTGGCAAAACTATAAAGAAGATATGTTCCCGATGATGGCAGAAGACGAAGAAGCAGCAGCAGCGGAACAGGGTTTTGCCCTCAAGCCCATGAACTGTCCTTTCCATATTCAGATTTATAAGAGCGAATTACGTTCCTATAAAGAGCTACCGATGAGGTTGGCGGAGTTTGGTACTGTATATCGTTACGAACAGTCAGGGGAATTGGGTGGCTTAACTAGAGTTAGAGGGTTTACCGTTGATGATTCTCATTTGTTTGTCACTGCTGAACAGTTAGATGATGAATTTTTAAAAGTAGTAGATTTGATTCTTTCTGTCTTTAAAAGTCTTCAACTGACAAAATTTAAAGCTCGCTTAAGTTTCCGCGATCCAGAATTAGATAAGTATATCGGTTCAGAAGAAGCCTGGGATAAAGCCCAAAATGCTATTCGTCGGGCAGTAGAAAAAATGGGCATGAACTTTTTTGAAGCCCCAGGAGAAGCAGCTTTTTATGGCCCTAAGCTAGACTTTATCTTTGAAGATGCCCTAGAAAGAGAATGGCAGTTAGGAACGGTACAGGTAGACTATAATTTGCCCGAACGTTTTGAACTAGAGTATGTTGCTGAAGATGGTACTCGCCAACGTCCGATTATGATTCACCGTGCTCCCTTTGGCTCATTAGAAAGGCTAATCGGGATTTTAATTGAAGAATATGCGGGAGATTTCCCTCTCTGGTTAGCCCCTGTACAAGTGCGTTTATTGCCAGTTAGGGATGCCCATTTCGATTATGTAAAAGAAGTGGCGGCGAAAATGCGGGAGTCAGGAATTCGGGCAGAAGCAGATACTAGTGGCGAACGCTTAGGAAAGATGATTCGCAATGCTGAGAAGCAAAAAATTCCCGTCATGTCAGTGGTAGGTGACAAAGAGGTAGCAGAAAATACTTTAAGTATCCGTACTCGTGCTTCTGGAGAGTTAGGCGCGATCGCTGTATCTGAAGTTATTGCCAAACTTGTAGGGGCAATTTCGGCTCATACTAATTTTTAATTCGATAACCTAATTTTAATTACAAGCGGGATTATACTATCCCGTTTGTTCTCATTCAAGATTTAGGATTTATTTAGTTGAATGATTCTAGTATTGTTAGGTATTTTATAACTATCAAACTGATTTACATTAATCAATGTTATATAACTATCAATTACTGGCAAGCATGATAACGACAATTAGTTATCTGTGTGCAAAGCCAGGAAGCATTTTAGTCTATATTTTGGTTTGGTTTGGTCTCGGGATTGGTAAAGTCAATGCAGAAGAGAATATCTTAGTAATTCATTCTTATCACCCAGAACTATCTTGGACAAAACAACAACATGAGGGAATTAATCAAGGGTTTTCAGAAATAGGGAAAAAAGTCAATGTATTTCATGAATTTCTAGACAGTAAACGCCATCCAAAACTAGAACATGGTAAAGGATTTATTGATTATATTAATAGTAAATATCATCGCATCTCAATAGATTTATTGATGGTTGTCGATGACCCCAGTTTAGAATTGATTCTACAAGAACGAAAGAAGAAAACTTACCCCAAGAAAAATCACTTTTTTGTAGATATTCCCGTAGTCTTCTTAGGTGTTAACTCTCTACGACAAGAATTATTGGAAACTCCTTGGTTAACTGGAGTGCTGGAGAATTACACTGTGATAGAAACTGCCCTAGAAGCTACTAGACAAACCTGGACAGATACGATAATTATCATTAACGATACTACTGAAACAGGCAAGGCAAACCAGGAAAAAATCAAACAAATCAAACAAATCCCTGGACAGCCTATAAAGGTTGAAGTTATTAACGATTTGAGACCTCAAGATGTTAAAACTCGCCTCGGTAAATATCCTGACAACATACCTATTCTAATTCTGGGGCAATTACGCCAAGATCTAAATTCCAAGGCATTAATAGATTACGAACAAGATACTAAAATTATTAAGCAACAAATTCCTAACCCAATTTATACAGAGTCAGCTCTTCGTTTGGGGCGAGGGGTAGTGGGAGGAAAAATCTTTGATGGAAACTATCACGCTAGACAAGCTGTTGAGCTAGCAAACAAAATTTTGGAGGGGGCAAGACCTGACGAAGTTGGACCAATTTTAACGGGGAAAAATCGCTGGATTTTTGATTATAGAGAACTACGCCGCTTTGATATTCAATTAGATTTGCTACCTGATAATAGTGAAATACTTTATGTTGAGCCACCTTTTTACGTTAAGTATAGAACGTTAGTTTTAATTATTGCCCTTAGTTTTCTCTCTAGCTTTCTCACGATTTTTTTATTAATCGAAAAAATTAGAAAGCGGTCGGTCGCTAATCAAATTCTGCAAGAAAACGAACAACGCTATCGAGATTTGGCCAAAGCTGGGGCAAATGTCTTTTGGGAGTTGGATAAACAATTAAAATATTGCTATATTTCTGGTGATGTTGACGACTTGTGTGGTTTAAAGCCGTCAAAACTATTGGGTAAATATCCTCCAGAAGTGCATCGCGATAATCCTAGATTAGATATTGATTGGACTCTTTTTGAACAAATTATCCAAGCAAGACATCCGATTAGAAACTTCACTTTTAGTCTGCAAGAAGAAGATGATGATGCCGTAAGAATTTTTAAAATTAATGGTAATCCATTATATGATAATGAACTCAATTTTCTCGGATATCGTGGAGTTAAACAAGAAATAACTGCCGAACAAAATCTTTACAAAAAAATTGCTTATCAGGCTACTTACGATGACTTGACAGGTCTCTTAAATCGCCGTGAATTTGACGAAAAACTTAAATATTCGCTTCAAAAAGCGCGTAAATATCATACAGAATCAGTTTTATGCTATTTAGATCTAGACCGCTTTAAAATTGTCAACGATACAGCAGGGCATTTAGTAGGCGATCGCTTGTTGTCAGAATTGGCGCAACTTTTACAGGGTATGATTCGCAAAGAAGATACTTTGGGCAGATTAGGAGGAGATGAGTTTGGTCTATTGCTAGAAGGATGTTCTCTATCTGAAGCAGAGCAAATATGCGAACAATTAGTTAGCGCGATCAATAACTATCGTCTCAAGTGGCAAGCGGTAGAATTTGATGTGGGAGTCAGTATTGGCATAATAGGAATTTCTGATACTTCGACTGATGCTGCTGAATTATTGAGTCGTGCCGATCTAGCTTGTTACCAGGCAAAAAACTTAGGTCGAGGTCGAGTTTATATTGCCGAAAACAACCATCACGAGCTTAATTTAGAGCAAACTCAGATGGGACATATTGCTAATGTATCTCAGGCAATTAAAGAAAATCGTTTTTATTTAGTTAAGCAGTTAATTAAACCCGTGGTTGATGATGGTCAACAACGTCAGCATTACGAAATTTTATTGCGTCTTAAAGACCAATCTGGTAAATTGATCTCTCCTGAACAATTTATTCCTATAGCCGAACGCTATGGTGTAATTACAATTGTCGATCGCTGGGTTTTAGAAGCAACTCTCAATGCTTATGCCCAGTATTTTACTCCTAAACAAGCGTTAGTTTCGATTAATTTATCTGGTGCCAGTATTAATGACGAAAGATTTACCAACTTCGCGATTGATTTAATTAAAAAATCCCAGGTTTCAGGGGATTGCCTCTGTTTTGAAATCACAGAAACCTCTGCTATTAACCAAATTAGTCGCGCTCAAAAATTTATGGCAGCCATGAAAGATTTGGGAGTTAAATTTGCTCTAGATGATTTTGGTAGCGGGGTTTCTTCTTTCTCTTATCTAAAAAATCTACCCATAGACTATTTAAAGATTGATGGCAGCTTAGTCAAAAATATTTTGGATGAAGAATACGATCTTGCTATTGTTAACTCGATTAATGAAGTAGCTCATTTGATGGGCATTAAAACCATTGCTGAATTTGTGGAAAACGAACAAGTATTAGAACATCTAGGTAAAATCAAGATCGACTATGCTCAAGGTTACATTATAGGTAAACCAATCGCGATTGGCTGCGCCACCTCGCAAAGCGAGATCGCATCATAAAAGAGCTATTAGTTATTAGTTATTAGTTATTAGTTATTATGACTCGATTATAGGTTGAATTTTTTGGAGATAAGTTTGCCAAGCATCGAGCGATTCAGTGTTAGAATCTAGAGCTTTTTGTAACAAAACTACCCCATCATTAAATCCAATAATGCCATACTCACCTTGGCTCAGAATTTGATTAATGACTTGAGTGGAGGCTTTTAGATCCTGGCGATAGTTGCTAAAAACTACTTGATAACGTTCCATTTGCCATAGATCGGCAATAATATAATCTACTTGATGGATTTCTTGCTGCTCATTTTTAATTTTTAATCCTGGTAGACGAATTACTTCTCTTCTGCTGGAAATGTGGGGAATAATTGAAGTAGTGCCAGAAACACTAGCATCAGCTGGTATCTTCGCTAAAAAAGTGCGAATTTTCCGCACGTGTTGCCATTGTTCTGGGGCAGAAACATAAACTAGTGGCTGAATTGAACTAGGAACTAGGAAATATAAAGTTTCACTAGGATTTGAGGTGATTGTAAAAAATATAGATAAACAAATACAAAAAATCCAGAAACGGCGAAACTTAGAGCGGAGTTTCCTTGGCTGACAGTTGCTGATTAATTGATTAAAGTTACCAAAACCTTGCCCAGCCCACCACAAAATTGAGCCGTAAAATAAACCAGGGGTAACACTCATAGCATAGCGAATCGAAATACTTAATACTAGTTCTCCTTGGCTTAAAAACAATTTTAATAAAGGAAAAATAGAGATTGCCCAAGCAGCAGGGGCAAATAGGGGAATAAATGCTAAGGGTAGCCACTGTCCTAGTAAATACTTTAATGTGCTAAAAAAAGGTGTCAATATTTCCACCAGTAAACGCCAAGGATTAGAAATCATGTTGACAATAATTTCTAGGGTTGAAGCTTGATCTCCCTCTGCATATTGTCCAAAGTTTTCTAACATAAATCTTTTAGAAATATCGTCAGAAAACATCGGCATTACCCAATTAGTTAAAGCCAGCACATATAAAAAACTACCAATACAAACCGCAAATCCAATCCGAGGATATCGTCGACTGAGAATTAAATAAGCACCAATACCGAATAAAGTAAT
>JASJDX010000106.1 GCA_030064975.1 Pleurocapsa sp. MO_192.B19 | reverse complement strand
GACAAGCTAGATTACTATCCGAATAGTCACAGATTACTTCGCCACGTCTGTCATAAATGCAGTTAAACGTCTGGGAAACGCACAAGCAAAGCTTGAGTTAGGTATAGATACATTAGCTCAAGTACCCTAAGCGGATGATGGGACAATAAAGCTCTATTCTAGCGACGCTTGCCGAGTAATCTGTGACTAGTTTTGGTTGTCAGCGATCAGTTGTTATAAATAAATTAGAAATTAACCTGAGTTTATTCCTCTTTACCATAAGACAGCCCGAGTTTTCCCTATCAAAATTAACCGTCTCTCGAAAGAGGCAAGCTAACTCACATTTAATTTGTATACATATATACTATTTAAGAACTAATTTTTCACTAATGTAATTTAAAAGTGCATATAAAACTGATACTCCCCGTATATAACTGTAGACTGAACCAGAAGCTATAGGGAGCATCTCCAATATGCAAGTAAATAATTATACTTAATCTTTGCTGTCTACTGGCAACCATAGCTATTCAAAATAGCTATTTTAAATTGAATAAAACTCAATTTAAATATTGGGAAATAATATTACATTAGTACAAAAAGTAATTAATAATCACCTATAACTTAAGTGATTTAATGTAGTTTGTCTAATCGAAAACTGCTGTAATTTCTTCTGGAATCATGTAGATCATTACTTATTTTCGTACGATAACTTGTAACTAGTTTCACCAAATAGCAATATATCTTTGATTTTAAAACTAATTTATTAATGAAACAGTTTGATTTATAGATTAGCTTAAAGCAACAATATTGTTTACCAAAAATAACAATGTTAAGTAATTTTAAATATGTATCTTTTGTCAATATTACGATAAAATAAATAATATGTTCTCCAGAATTTTTCAAAACAAGCAAATAAAAGATTATAACAAATTTATTATTTTGTTATATCAAAAGCTATTTTGTTGAACCAAGCAAAAATTAACTAAATAAATCTTTAGCGCAGCATTTAGTAATTAGTTAAAACAGATGCTTATTATTCTTTAGAACTAATTATAGTCTCAATAAAATTTAGACTTTGAGGAGTGTTCAGATTATGCCAGGTAAACGTAGCAGAAAACACACAAAACAAAAATATTTTTGTCCTTATTGCCAGACAAGATTATGGCGTATGGGGAGTCCAAAACATTATCTTTATTATCAAGAAATATCAGAAGTCCAAAAAAATCTCAATGTATCGCGTAAAAAGGCAAGTTTTATAATAGCACAAAATAATACATATCTCGACCAAAGTTCTTGGATTGAAGATTTTGTTTGTGAACAACATGGCAAAATGTGGCTAAAAATCTCTCGTAAAGCCGATCGTAAGATGGAAGTATCTCTAGCTAGTGAAGATGATTGGAAGAATTCAACTGGTACAATTAATCCTAATTTACCCAATCCTTCTGTTAGTGAATTTAGCTATTCAATGAGTCGTAAGCCCCGCCTAAAATCTGCATAATAATAGTATTTAAAGCTAGAAGAATTATTGTTAAATTATTCACAAATATCTTAAATAGTATTTAAATATACTGTTTAAGATATAGCAAACAATTGCACTGTTTAATTGTAGACAATAATTGCAAAATAAGCTATTATTGCTATTAAACACAGTAAAACACTAAATCAATAGCAATTCAATATTTTTAAGACAAATAGATCCTATACATTTCTAGTTAGATATTAATTTAATAGTTTGAAGTTGAGCAGCAGATTTTCTGTTGAGGATTATTCGAGAAGACACCAGAGAGTGCACTTTAATAATCCTAAGAAACAGGATAGTAGTATCTAATTTTAAATAAGAATTAATTCATTTAGTTATCTAACATTACTGAGTAGCTGAGCATTTAATCATGATCAAATCACTGCAACTGGCGGAGCCTAGCTTGAGCCAGCAAAACCCATTGGTTAGCGTAATTATTGGGAATTATAATTATGGTTGTTTCCTAGCTGACGCGATCGACAGTGTTTTACAGCAAACATATCGACACTTTGAATTGATTGTTGTTGATGATGGTTCTACTGATAATTCACGAAAAGTTATTGAATCTTATCAAGGACAGTTAATTGCCATCTTTCAGCCCAATGGTGGACAGGGAGAGGCTTTTAACGTCGGAATTGCTAAAGCCCAAGGTGATATTATTTGTTTTCTCGATGCTGATGACTATTATCATCCTGATAAATTAAGCAAAATTGTCAACGGTTTTCGTACTCATCCAGGATGGGTGCAAATATCTCATGGCAGGATTTCAGTCGATCAAAATGGTAATTCTATTGGCTTAGGTTCGAAGACTCATAATCAAGGAGATGTGAGTCAGTTACTATTGCGCTGGGGTAGATATTCCATGGGTATAACTTCGGCTTTAGCCTATCGTCGTCAAGTTTTAGAACAAGTTTTGCCAATTCCTACCATGAGAAACGAAGCCGCAGACACATATCTAACAGCAGCAGTTCCATTTTATGGAGAAGTTGGCTGTATTGATAAACCACTAATGTTTTATCGCATGCATGGTAACAACTTACAAGCACGTACTGATAACATTGAATTTTTGCTAGAACAGCGGGAATTAAATGTTAAATACATTAACTCAACGGCAGCTAAAGTAGGATTAAGCGATCGCTTTGACCTCGAACGAGATGCAGACTATCGCAGCCTACAAGCAGTACAACAAGGTACTTTTTCTTTGAGTGAAACAATGCAAGTTATTTGGCTTTCGTTGCGAGAGAGTATAGCGATTAAACGTAGCCCTAAAGATATCCTAGAAAGGCTATTAAGACGTGGTCTTTGCGTTTTAATACCCAGGGAAGGAAAATCGATCTTGCGTCTGGGATTGCGGGGTTATTTTCGTCAGCAACTAACTCAATTAGGACAAAGGTTTAATTTAGTCGCAACTAAATAACTCAATCAATAAAAGTAAGTATCAAATAAAGTAATTACTCGATCGACGATGAATCATAATTTTAATGTTATTCGCAGACATCGTACCCCTTTGCTAGTACTAAATCTAGTGTTGTTTATGGCGACATTATTGTCAGCAACAGTACTAGCCGATATTTTGTCTCCTCCAGTCTGGAAGGCGAAAGCAAAGTTCAACGTACCTAATGCTGGGGGTAATTTAAGTGCAGATTTAGGTACTTTAGGGACGATAAGAGACAGTACTATTGGGTTTTCCCGGGAAGTCAATCCCCTACAAATCCAGTCAACCATTCTTACCAGCGATGCCATAATGGAGAAAGTTCGGGCAAAAGATCCCGAAAAAGAAGAGTTTCCTGGGCTAGGAAGCTTTAAAAATCTATTTACTATCGAGCCACTACCTCAATCGTCAGTTATTTCCCTGGAAGCGCAAGGCTCTAGTGAGGAGTTCGCTTTAGCAAGAGCTACTAATCTAGCCAAAGCTTATCAAGAACGTCTGAATGAGTTACGTTCTTCAGATGCTGATTTTAGACAAGAATTTGCCCAAGGAGAGTTTAAAGAGGCTCAAGATAATCTGCTCCAAGCTCAGCAAGAATTGGCTACATTTCGTCTTAGTACAGGTATTGTCGATAGTGACACTCAAACTCAACAGTTAGTCAGTTCCATTAATGAACTCAAGACTAGGTTGACTCTTTTGAGATCCGAAGCGGAGGCTGGTCAAACCCGAGCGGAAATTGCTGCTAGTCATTTTGGAACTACCCCCGAAAAAGCAATCCAGTCGCTAAATTTAGCCGAAAATCAAGAATATCAAGAGGTAAGACAACAGTTAGCCCAAACAGAAATTGAGTTATCCGATGCTCGTAGTCGATATCAAGACTCTAGCCCTCAAATACAAAATCTTTTGTTCAAGCGCGAACAACTAAACCAGGAACTAGAAAAAAGAATCAGCAATGTAATTCCTAATATTAGTCGTCAGGAGATTGACTTGACCTTGGGTAGTAATGGGTCAACCAACCGCTTGGATATGATATCCGAGTTAATTTCCGCTCAAACAACTAGTCAAGGACTCGAAAAACAAACAATTCAAATTCAAAATCAAATTGACAAATTAACCGATGAGCTGAATTCCATTTCCGCTAATAAAACCAGACTAGTCGAGCTGGAAAGAAAACACGGTATAGCCGAAGGAGTCCATAAAGGAATTGTTGCCCAAATCAATCGGGCAAAGATTGATAACTTTAACAGCTATCCCAATGTGCAATTAATTGATGGTCCAACTCTCGATCCACGACCAGATGAGCCTAATAAAAAACTAATTTTATGCGGCGGGATACTGGCTTCGATATTTGGTAGTGTTAGTCTGTTGTTATTCCTCGAATCCTCTTCACCTCTGCTAAGTCCTAAAGATTTGATGTTGTTAGAATTTCCCATCTTGTTTAGTATTGCTCGTCTGAAACAGCCTTATTTAGACTTGAATAGTACTTCTGAACAACGATCGCAGCAGGCAAAGAGTCAGGGAGAAAATTTGGCTTTCCCCCTGATGAAACCTGCTCTACCTCCATCTGAGGACTTCTTCTCTAATCCCAAACCAAACGGTGTAAATGGGACAAGTGGAAACGGGCAAGTTATAAGTGACTGGGAAGATGACAATTTAACAGAACGAGAGTTTGAGCGTCTGGCAACAGTTTTTCGTTCTTTGACGTTAGAGAATCGTCGCATAATGATTACTAGTGCGACGGCTGGGGAAGGTAAAACTACTATAACTCTGGGACTGGCGATCGCCCTCAAAAAATTAGGTTTTCGCATCTTAGTTGTCGATGGCGATCTCCAAAGAGCTACTCTGAGCAGACATTTGGGCATTGTACCAGAACAACGAGAACTCAACCGCATCGAAATTAAACCCACCGTCAATCTTAATTATGGACTAGATTTCATTCCAGCTCCAGCAGTACCGAAGGAGGAAACAGCTCAGTTTTTTGCCAGAGGAAATTTTGAGCAATATCTCAATCGAGTAGAAGCAAAAGGTAATTACGATTATGTCTTAGTGGATACTCCTCCCGTTCATTTAACTAGCGAATCGATGCTAATGACGCCGATAATTGAAAACTTACTGTTTGTTATCAGACCTGGAACAAGCGATCGCCATTCAGTGATGGATAGTTTAGAACAACTCAAATTACATAAAGCGCAAATTAAGGGCTTGATCTTAAATGAAGTTGATTCTCCTAGCAGTAGTTACCGCTATGGATACAGACCCCAATCACAACAAGCTCTTGCTGCCTATCAAGAAGTACCAACCTATGAATCACATCTCAACTAGACAGAATTATTCTCATGCTCACCCCCCGCCAGAAAAACTGTTTACGGGGATTTTTCTGCGTTGGAGTGCCTTGACAGCAACAGAAAAATTGGTCTGCGCCAATATTGTCTTGCTGCCAGTCTGGTGGTTATTAGGCCTGACCAACTACTTGCTACCATTCTTGTCGTTGGGGATCATATTCTATGAATGGCGGCGTTACGGAAGACTAAGTTTAAAACGTCCTAGCTGGGCAGTAATTGCTTTATTTGCTTTTTATGCTTACGACTACATAGATACGTTGTTCGTCTTTTTGGATGCCTACCCTTCTATAGATATACCTTCAGATTTGTCTGTTAATCCTAACAACCTAGTTAAATCAATTTTCCAGTTTTCAATTCCTTTCCTGGTTTGGTATATCCAGAGCAAAAATCTCAGGGTTCGTCTTCAGGTAGTTGCCTGGGCTTGCTCAATTAGCGTGATTCAGATGCTACTGGGGTGGCTGGTTTTTCAATTCGCCTTTCCAGGATGGATTGACAATCCACCCCGCAATCTTTATGCCATATTGACAGGAAAAAGAAGCTTTACCCCAGGAGATGTGGGAGGTTGGACTAACTACTTAGCGTTCTACGATGAGGATCGGGTCAGATTTTTCTTTGGTCACTATCAAGCAGCAGCAGCATTCTTGGGTTTCGTAAGTCTAATCGCTGTGGAACTCAAAAATCGTGCTTGGTCGTGCCTACTACTGGCAACTTCTATCTTTCTGCTAATTTTGATTGGGTCTCGCTCTATCTGGCTAGCCTTGCCAGCAGCTTTCTTGATTCGCTTTTTCTTCACTTTGGTTAAGTTGCGGTTGACTGCACTGGTGTTTGCTTTTTTGGCAATCTTTAGTTTTGCGACTTTATCCTTTACCCCAGTCACTGACATGATTTCTGCTACTTATACAGATACGGCATCAGCTGTAGCCGATGCTCGTGCTGGTTCAACTGAAGGTCGTTCCAAAGTCTACAAAGGAACTCTAAAGAGGATTCCCGATAAGCCAATTTTTGGTCATAAAGTTGAAGGACCACCAGCTCTAGAAGGACCAAGTGTTTTTGTATTCAACCCGCCTCGGATTGGTTCCCACAGCTTTATTCTCGGAGACCTCCTTTACAAGAAGGGCTTACTGGGGATGGTGCTCTTTGTGACTTTTTGGGCATCCCTGCTTACTTGGTTCTATCAGACTAATAGAGGAAGACCAATATGCTGGGTGACCATTCTGGCTCTTTTCAGCCTTCAGTCGGCTGTGACCATCATTCAATTCACAATGATTATAGGTACGCTATTGTGTATGCTACTTCATCAACCGAGTCAAACTAAGCTCAGACCTTTGTCTAGGAGTGCGTCATGGGTAAAATAATTATTTTGCCGTCGTGGTGTGGAAGTTTGGGCGGCATGACTGTTTCTCTCTCAATGACGATCGCGGGATTTGCTCAATTAGAGAGTTTGGATCGTATATGTGTGCTAGTTAGATCTGATTCCCTTTTAGAAAATTATCTCCAGCAGTTAGGTCAAGGAGCTTGTCTAGAGCCAATTGCCGCTGCCAATGGTCATCAATTTTACCAACGGGCATTAAGTTGGGTGGCTCGGCAACCGCGAGATTATCCGTTACTCCTAGAAAACTGTACTAGTCGTTATTTGTTACCAATTCTCGGTCGTAATATCCCTAGATTAAAATTAAGCCGTCGTCGAGTTTATCATGTCTTTCGCGACTTAGCCTATTCCCATAATCTTGGGGGTAAATTGTTGCGCCAAGCTGTTTTTATCTGTCTTGCTCCTGGTGCGATCTGTAATTCTCAATTTACCGCCCAGTCTGTGGCCAAACATTTGCGGCTCAAAATTCAAGGAATTTTGTATCCTCCAGTCGATCGAGGGCGGTTTTGCGATCGCCTGAATAAGACTAAAGCACCGCAAGAGTTACAGCCGATTCTCGATTCTGGAGCAAAGATCATGTTTACCCCATCTCGGATCAGCGAGCCAGGACATATCAATGACAAGAATCTGCGAGGATTGATTTTAGTATTAGCCAAGCTAAAGGAGATGGGGAATCACTACCATGGAGTCATTATTGGACAGGACTATTCTCCTGACAAATTGCATACCCGCACTTTGCTGGAGTTAGCACAAAAGTTAAATGTCTCGGAGCGATTGACAATTTTGCCTCCTAGCTTTGCGATCGAAGACTACTATCAACACGCCGATGTGGTGGTTACTCTGGCTCCTCGTGAGCCTTTTGGGCGTAGTGTAGTTGAAGCGATTAGCTGTGGCGTACCAGTAGTTGGTAGCAATACTGGCGGTATTGGTGAGATTTTGGGCAATTTTGCCCCTCAGTGGACTGTTGACCCTGACGAACCAATGGCTGTAGCTCAAACTATTATTCGCCTTGCTGGAGATTCTAATACCTCCTCTCTTCTGGCTCAGGGTCAAAAATGGGTCGAGTCTCATTGCGATCCTCTAGAGTATGCCAAAAAAATGATGGAAATTGTTAATTTCAATTCTTCTGCAACTAGGCAAGAGCAAACCCTCAGTACATTTTTTAGCTAAAAGATGAAACCCATCGGTATTTATCTAAGAACTTTTCCTCGTATTTCTGAGGCTTTTGTCATCGAGCAAGCTCATTACTTAGAGCAATACAAGCCGACATTTGTTACAAGTACTCTGATTAAGGAAACATCTTTACCCCACGTTGCTCTAAGTCAAAATGACAAGTTTAAGCTCAAGCAAATAAATCATGCCTTAACTCGCGATCCCAACTTGTTTAGAAATCATTGGCCTGCTTTGAGTAATTTAAGCTTGATTCATGCTCATTTTGGTCCTAACGGGGTTTACGCTATGCCTCTGGCGGAAAAGCTCAAAATTCCTTTTTTAGTCACTTTTCATGGTTATGATATTACCCTTACTCGTAAAGCTATTTGGCGTACGGGGAAACTGCTTTATTATCAGCTGATCTTTCATGAAGAGAAACTAAAAACCAAGGCTTCAGCCTTTATTGCTGTTTCCAATTTTATTCAGAATAAACTAATTGAGCAGGGCTACCCCAAAGAAAAAATTATTCAGCACTATATTGGTGTAAATACAGCCAAGTTCTCTCCTTTGAATCAAAAAGCCGATGAACGTTACATTCTTTGTGTAGGTAGACATACAGAAAAAAAAGGAATTGATACCCTGTTGCGTGCTTTTGCCCGCATTGCAGTCAAACATCCTGATGTTACATTGCTTCAAGTAGGTCAAGGATCTTTAACAGCAAAGTTACAAACACTAACTAAACAGCTTGGCATTGATCAGCGTGTTCGTTTTTTGGGAGCGCAGCCTCACGAGACAGTATTGCAACTAATGCAGCAAGCAGAAATATTTGCTCTCCCCAGTCAGGTAGCTAAAAGTGGGGAATGTGAGGGTTTACCAATTGTAATTCTTGAAGCCTCTGCTTGTGGCGTACCAGTTGTTTCTACCTATCATAGCGGAATTCCTGAAGCGGTTATTGATGGGGAAACAGGTTTTTTAGTATCGGAAAAAGATGATCAGTCTTTGGCAGAGAAGTTAAATCTATTATTGAGCGATCGCGCCTTGGGCAAAAAAATGGGACAGCAAGCAAGAGAGTTAATTAATGAAAAGTTTGATATTCGCAAGCAAACTACAAAGTTAGAAGGAATATATGATTCTTTAATGCCCTAATTTCGCGCCGCGATCGCTTTATTATCAATAATTTGAGCAATAATCCCATGGAAGAACCAGTAATTATTTTTCAGCATATTCCTAAAACTGCAGGAACTACACTAAGATATATCATTCAATATCAGTTTCCACCGAATGCCATTTGTGAACTTTACGGTTCTTCAGGACCTCATGCTCAACGTATCGATAAACTGAAAAATTTGCCTGAGTCCCAAAGAAAAAAAATTAAGATTATCAACACCCACTTAGGCTTTGGCTTACATCATTTTTTACAGCAGCCTTACACGTATATCACATTTTTACGTGAGCCAGTTAGTCGGGCAATTTCAATGTATTACTACTATCAAAAGACTAAAAATCCTAGATTTTTAAATTTATCGCTTAAAGAGTTTATCCAGACATATGGCGGCGTGCAAAATGGCATGACTAAGAACTTGGCTGGAATAGTTTTACAAAGTCAGTTATCAAACAACAATAAGAGCCAAGAACTTTGTTGTACTAGGAAAAGTTTAGAAATTGCTCAAAGAAATATTCAAGAGCATTTTAAATTTATTGGAATTTCAGAAAGATTTGATGAAAGCTTGCTCCTGTTGCGGAAATTTTTAGGCTGGAAAATTCCTCTTTTTGATAAAAGTAATATTTCTAAAAAACCTAAAGATATCGCTCAAGATACCTTGAAATTAATTGAAAATCTCAATGAATTAGATTTGGAACTCTACGAATATGCTAAAGCTATTTTTGAAGAGATGATTGAAAGACAAGGGTCTTCATTCAATCAAGAACTTGAAGAATTTCAACAGGCAAATGAATCTATCCCTAATAAACTTTATTACCGAGTAAATACTATCTATAATCGAGCCGCCAATAGAATTTACAAGGAGTTAGTGAAGTCGTAAATAGTTCTCAATATTAGAGTAATCTACGAACCAGCTTTTAAATATATCAATACATCATACTGTAGACAATTTTGTAAAAGCTAAAAATAATTTGGTCATGAATAATGTAGGCAAAAATATTCGAGAAGACACAGTAGTTATTTTTGTTGATATTCCTGAAACTGCAGGAACTTGCTTGAGACAAATCGTTCAATCTCAGTTTCAACCCTATAATGTTTTTGAATTTTATCATTTGAAAACTCAACCTCCTAAAGTTCTTAAAGGCATAGAAAAATACAATAATCTTTCTAAAGCTCAAAAAAAGGCAATAAAATTTGTCAGCGGACATGTAGGCTTTGGCTTGCACGAGTTTCTGTCAAGACCATGCATTTACATTACAATTTTACGAGATCCAGTTGAACGAGTAATTTCCTATTATTATTTTTTGCTCCGAAACCAAAACAACATTGTCAAAGACAAAACCCTACGTGAGTTTGTTCAAACCTACGGAGGAGTACACAATAGTATGTCTTGTTATTTGTCTGGAATAACTTTTAAAACTCAACTTCAAAACCCCAGTATTTATATCAAGTCTAAGCAATTTGAGCAGGAGACTTTAGAAAAAGCCAAAGAAAACCTCAAAAATCACTTTGAGGTTGTTGGTTTTATCGATAGATTTGACGAAACCTGCGTTCTGTTAAAGAAAATATTAGGCTGGAACTTTTCTTCCTTTTATGTCAAAAATAATGTTTCTCAACGTCAGAATCTTGTCAACAACATCTCTAAAAAAACCTTAAATCTAATACAAGAATTTAATGAATTAGATATCCAGCTCTACAGTTATGCACAGAAAATATTTGCCGAAATGATTGAACAACAAGGAGCTTCTTTCATAGAAGATCTATATGACTTTAAGCTCGCTAATCAATTAGGTAAAAATCAATTTTACTTCACAATACATTCTTCCTATAAGCGCATGGCATACAAAGTTTACGAAAAACTTTGTTGAAAAAATTGCTGTTATAAGACCTCACTAGCTACTTAATACTTAGTAAGGAATGATCAAACAAAATGTCGTTTCCACCCGAAGTCTATCTTATTGGAGCCCAAAAAGCAGGGACTACTACCCTAGCTTATTTACTCTCCCAGCATCCTGATATTTGTGTTGCTAAAAATAAAGAGCCGCATTATTTTACAGGTAACTCATCTAAAGATTTAGCTTGGTATCAGAAACAGTTTCCTAATTATGAAAATACTGTTTGTATTGATGCCTCAACAAGTTATTCTTTCGCACCGCTTAGTCTAGAGAACTCCTATATGACTAAAAAGTGCTTTCATAATATTCCTCAGAGAATATACTCGATTAATCCTCAGGCAAAATTTATTTATCTTTTGAGAGATCCTATAGCAAGAACTTACTCTGGCTATTGGCATAGCTTTAATACAGGAAGAGAACACCGAAGTTTTGGGGAAGCAATTAAAAATGACTATTTCTATCTTGATGTTAGTGATTACTATGGTCAATTAACTTTGTGGTTAGAATACTTTCCCCTAGAATCCTTTCTATTTCTTTTGTTTGAAGACATGAAACATAATCCTAAACAGGTAGTAAAAAAATGTTTTGAATTTCTAGAAATTGACTCGGAAAATATTCAAATTAATCTTAAACAGCATAGAAATAAGACCCAAAATGTTAATTTTCTTGGTCGTAAATTTAACAGAATATTTAAAAAGTTAGATTATTCTGGGTTGGGTTTCATGGCTCCCTCGCTGGTGAGAAATTTTATTCAAGAACACACAATGAATTCTCATAAAAGCATACCTAAAACGCCCGAGAAAGAGATAGGTTTTCTCTGTAATTATTTTGCTGATAAAAATCGTAATTTAGCCAATTTGACTGGACTTAATCTGAGTGAGTGGCAATCATAATATCAGGTATTTTTTTTTCTACTGATGTCAACTAAAAAACTCCAAAATAAGATTTTAGTATATGGGAATATATTTCGAGATTATCGTTCCCAAACCTTGGTCAAGATTCTGCTTGATTCTGGATATCATGTTTCTTCTATCTGTCCCGATTTTTACCTAAAAAAGACCTTTTCTCTCTTTAATTTTTTATATTTGATTGAATTAGCAATCAAAGCTTATTTTGCTGATGTAATTTACCTGTCTCCTATGAATAGCAGGTTTATCAAAAGTGCTATTTGGGCAGCTAAAACTTTTCAGAAGAAACTAATCGTAGAAATGTATATATCAATCTACGATACTTTTGTTGGAGATCAAAAAATCTTAAAAGGGAAGCAAATTAAACCTGGTAGCAGACAAGCTAAAGCAATGTTAACCAAAGATATCTTAGCGTTAACTAAGTCTGATTTTATTATTCATACAGCTAGCCATGAACTTACTTATTGGGAAAAGCTACTAAATATTGAAATCGCCCCAGAAAAAGTTTTTATCGCACCTAATTTTAATGTTTCTCGATTAAATCATAGAAGAAAATTCAAACAAGACGGTAACTTAAAAATCTGCTGGTGGGGAACATTTATTCCGCTTCATGGATTAGAAAATATCTTACAAGCTCTGAAAATTTTACAGGCGAATAAAGTGAAGTTGACCTGTGACTTGTTTGGTGTGGATAATGACTTATTTAATACTTATGCCGAAAAAATCAAACTGGAGCAACTTGATGATTGTGTTTCCCTCAAAAAAGATTTAAGCTTTTCTGATAATTCTTTACCACAATACCTAATAGATAATTGCGATCTGGCGTTGGGCATTTTTGGCAAGACAGATAAAGCGTACAATACTGTTCCCAATAAATTAATTGAAGCTCTTTCCATGGGGATACCAACTCTAACTATGAAGTCGGCCGCTTTAAAAGAGTTTTTCGAGCCAGAAACAGATTTGTGGACTTGCGAAAATTCCTCTGAGTCGATCGCTGAATCAATTGTTGCCATTGCCGAAGGTACAGCTCATCCTGTGGACTGGGAACAAACTCGCCAAAAAGTCTTAAATACGTTTAGTGTTACTCGGTATCAAGAAGTTGTCAGTCAGGTTTTGGATCAAGCTATAAATAATTTCGAGGAAAGGGAAATTTCGGCTGTTCAAAATAGCGTCAAGATTTACGAGCAAAAAATTAGTTAAATCATGAGCATAAAATTAGTTGAAAAAGTACTTAATAAGTCGGGCAGAATTGCCACCACCCCGATCAGAATTATGCCCAGTTTTTTGATTATTGGGGCAAAAAAAATGTGGTACGTGGTCTGAGTCATGGAAGATGATTACTTCTGATAACGGCTCGACTGACGAGTCACTGACAGTCATTAAGCAGTGCGAATGAGTACGAACCCCAGACAGGGCGTTGTCAACAAGAATTGATGATATTGATAATTACGAGGAAAAAATACTATGTCCGAGCCAAAAGTCACAGTTGTGGTTGTACCGAGAGAGCGTTTTGATTTTGCTGAACTTTCCCTCGAGACTCTTTATCAGAAGACTGCTATGCCCTTTAACTTAGTTTATGTAGATGGTAACTCGCCTACCCCAATTAAGCACTACCTTGAAGAGCAAGCTAACCAGAAGGGATTTCATTTAATCCGTACAGAGAAGTTTCTATCGCCACATAAGGCTCATAATCTCGGTTTAGCCCACGCAAAAACTAAATACACTGTCGTCATAGATAATGATGTACTTGTTGAATCAGGCTGGCTCGAAAACCTTGTGCAGTGTGCGGAAGAGACAGAGGCATGGGTAGTCGGTCCCATTTATCTTGAAGGGAAACCAGAAGACCAAATTATCCACATGGCAGGAGGACAAGCTCATATATACGAGCAAGAAGGAAAACGAAAGCTCTTTGTCAAACTCGCTTTTACCAAACAGAGACTATCGACAGTGCGTTCCCAATTACAGCGTGGCCCTACTGAAAATGTAGAACTTCATTGTGTTCTTGTGCGTACTGATGTCTTCAAAAAGCTACCTCTGTTAGACGAAAAAATTCTCAGTGCTCCAGAGAACGTGGATTTATGTCTATCTGTACGAGAGGCTGGTGGTCAGATTTACCTCGAGCCTAATTCCATCGTAACTTATAGGACATGTGGAGCTACACCACCTCCGGCGACATCGGCAGCAGATCGCTCCTATTTCCTTCTTCGCTGGAGTGATGCTTGGAACCGAGCAAGCCACGAACACTTTCGTCGTAAATGGAATCTAACTAAGAATGATCCCTACCTTCAAGCTCAGTTTAAATGGATAGGGAGTCATCGTCGACGAATTGTACTTAATCCCTTAATGTTTCCGATTCTTCGTCCGATTCTTCCTGAAAAACTTGCTGCCAAAATAACTGGTCTGATAGATAGAACAATCAGCTTTTTAGGGGTGCTTATTAACTCGATCTATCGACCGAAATTTGACCTAGCACAAGAGAAAAAAAACTCTGATGGTGAGAGAGTCCAAGTGATACCATGAATCGGTGTCTCTAACTTTCTGAATTGGCTCAAGAATTGTAGAACAATAAGAGTAAGACAATGAAAGTTCTTCATTTGTGGAAAGGTGACTCTGGTCAGTATGGTGGAGGAGGATCGGTTGCAATGCATCGTCTTCACTCCAGTTTGATCGACGCTGGCATGGACTCGAAAATTTTGTGTGAGCGCAAGACAACCGAATCTCCTCAGGTTCAAGTATTTCAACGCTCGCCTTCTTCAAAAATAGTAGAGAAACTTCTCGAACAGATTACATTAAGACTTGGATTAAACGACATTCAACGGCTCAGTTCATTTAAACTTAAGCAACATGAGGCATACTTAGATACTAATATCCTTCACTTTCATGGCTTTCATGGATTCATTAATTATCTTGCACTTCCTGCATTAACTAGAGACAAACCTGCTGTCTTTACTCTGCACGACATGTGGGCACTGACCGGACACTGTAGTTATTCCTACGATTGCGAGCGCTGGAAAATTGGCTGCGGTCAATGTCCTTCCCTAGACATTCACCCAGCTATAAAAAGAGATGGTACTCGCATAGAATGGAAGCTTAAAGACTGGACTTATCGTCAAACGCATCTCGCCATTATCTGCCCAAGCAAGTGGATGGCAGAACAAGCTAAGCAAAGCCCACTCATTAATCGCTTCCCCATTCACCATATTCCTCACGGAATTAACACTGAGATTTTGCAGCCACTCGATCCTCAACAGTGTCGTTCACAACTAGGGATACCTCTTAGCAAAAAAGTTCTACTGTTTGCAGCAGTTAACTTGAGTGATTATCGCAAGGGTAGCGACCTTCTGATTAAAGCACTACAGAGCTTACCAGAATCTCTGAAGACCGAAACTATACTCTTGGTTTTTGGCAAAGAAACTGAAATAAACGCTGAAACATTTGGTATACCACTATATCATCTTGGTTACCTAAGTGATGATCGCAGTAAGGCAGTAGCCTATTCTGCTGCTGATTTATTTCTCTTTCCTACTCGAGCCGATGTCCTTGGATTGGTCTCGATTGAGAGTCAGGCTTGTGGCACTCCAGTTGTATCTTTCAAAGTAGGTGGCGTTCCCGACCACGTGCATCCAGGTATCACTGGCTATTTGGCTGAACCTGAAAATGCCCAAGACTTCCGTGACGGCATCATTCAACTCCTTGAAGATGATGAAGATTTACGCCATCAGATGAGTCAGCAGTGTCGTGCGATTACTGTACAAGAGTATAATTCAAAATTGTCCGCTCAAAGACACATTGAAATGTATCGCAAGTTCGAGCAGAACTGAGCAATAATTGGAATTTTACGGTTATAAAAATACAGACTACTAGGTATTGCCCAAACTTTCGTGCAAGGCAAGCTTAAAAGCCTGGTTGTATGTGTTGAAGTGCTTTACACAAGTCTTTTCCAAAGAAGAACGAGCTAGATGATTGGGCGATTGCAGGGTTGTATAAGGTATCGGATTTTGGCACTCTAAAACAAAGGTATTACTTTTAAATTATGAAGTCACTTGCATTATCTCAAAATATCTGGAATCGTTTTTGGAAGACTTGGCAGTCGGTTGGTATCAAGGGGATTACCTCGACCATCTGGTCGTTCTTTTGGATGCGTTTTGCGGGATTGAGGTATGGCGGACGAATTGCCACTTGGCTTGCCACTTGGTTGGCTCCGCCCTACAAGAAACGCCGTCCCTTGGCACGTTATAATTCAAAAGGCTATATCGCACCAAGTGCAACTATCTATCATGGTAATTTGCAACTGGGGGCTAATATTTTTATTGGCGATCGCGTAGCTATTTTACAGTATCCTGCTGGCGGCTCGATCGATTTAGGAGCAAGGGTTCATCTACATAATGATACTGTGCTACAGACTAGTGATGGCGGTCAGCTCACAATTGGTCAGGATACCCACATTCAGCCAGACTGCCAGTTTTTTGCATCTCAAGGGTCAATTCACATTGGTTCTGAGGTACAAATTGCCTCGGACTGTATTTTTAATTCTCACCCAGCCGATCGGCAAGGTCACCAATCAAAGACATCGGCTAGAACTGATATTATCATTGACGACGATGTCTGGATTGCTCATGGAGTAACGGTTTTACCTGGAGTTAGCATTGGCGCAGGTGCTGTAATTGGCTCTGGTTCAGTGGTCACACAAAGTATCCCTACTAAAGCGATCGCTGTTGGTATACCTGCTCGTGTGATTAAAATGCGTGCTTAATCTGCTTAATTTATATCAATAATTTCTTAGTTAGAAAGAAAACTAATATTTTAGATGCGTATTAATATTTCTCGATCCCTGCGTCGTTTAATGAAGGCGACTAAATTTTGGCGAGATAATTATTTTTTGCTGCGAGAGTTTAAACATTTTCGTCGCATTGCAGTGTTGGCGATCATTTTTTCGCTCCTAGCTGCTGCTTTTGAAGGATTTGGCATTGGTTTTATCCTCTCTTTCCTTAAAAGCTTTACTGAGCCCAATGCTGAGCCGATTCAGACGGGAGTGCAGTGGCTTGATGTCTGGATTTTAGGGGTTAATCTACCGCCTACGGCACGACTCTATCGGATATCGGGCTTGATTTTAATCACCACGTTATGTCGTTTGAGTTTTTCCTATCTGGGACAGCTTTATAGCTATATCTCGCAGATACAGCTAGCATATAGGATTCGCTTGAGGATATTTGAACAGTTACAAGCCTTGTCTCTCTCTTACTTTACCAGTACCCGTTCTGGCAATTTAATCAATACCCTAACTACAGAAATCGCCCGTCTGATGCAGGCTTTAAATGTTATTTCGGTGTTTATTATCCGGGGTTCTACATTAGTGGTATTGATGGGATCGCTGTTATTACTTTCCTGGCAATTGACAATTATTTCAGGTCTTCTTTTTATCCTAATTGCTGTGGGGTTATCAACCCTGCTGCGGAAGATACGGGAAGTCAGTTTTGACATCACTAAGGCTAATAATCACTTTGCTTCAGTATCCTTAGAATTTATTAATGGGATTCGCACCGTACATATCTTTGCTGCCAAAGATTTTGAGCGTCGGCGTTTTTACGATGCTAGTCGACAGGTATTGCAGGCTTCTAGTCGGGCAAGAGCTGTACAGGCGTTTATTGAACCTCTGTCGGAAGGAGGCGGAACCATTATGCTTCTCAGCATTCTGATTCTGGGCTTTGCCGTTCTAATTCCTCAAGGGCTATTAGAATCTGCTTCATTTTTTACTTTTCTATTCGTCTTACTGAGAATAATTCCAATCGTCCGTACTCTAAATGGTGTTCGCGCCAAGTTAAGTAATTGTTATGGTCCATTGGATAATATTCGACAGTTATTGAGCAAGGATGACAAGCCATACATGAAAAATGGCCAAATCCAGTTTACTAAATTACGGCGAGGGATTGAATTTGTCGGTTTAGATTTTGGCTATGAGCCAAATAAACTGATTTTACACGATATTTCTCTCACCATTGCCCAGGGTAAAACTGTGGCTTTAGTGGGGGCTTCTGGTGCTGGAAAATCAACTTTAGCGGATCTAATTACTCGATTTTACGATCCAGTCAGGGGTGAAATTCTCATCGATGGTATTGAATTAGCAAAATTTGAACTTGATTCGCTACGGCGTAAATTAGCGGTAGTTAGTCAAGATACATTTATCTTTAACACTTCTGTACGTCAGAATATCGCCTACGGACTAACAGAAGTAGATGAAGAGAAGATTAAGCAAGCAGCTCATCGGGCTAATGCTTGGGAGTTTATCCAAAAGTTACCAGAAGGTCTAGATACTCAATTGGGCGATCGTGGAGTTCGTCTTTCTGGTGGACAACGTCAGCGACTGGCGATCGCGAGAGCTTTACTGAGAAATCCTGAAATATTAATCCTTGATGAAGCCACTAGTGCTTTAGATTCAATTTCCGAAAGACTAATTCAAGAGTCTTTAGAACAACTATCTGCTGGTCGAACAGTAATTGTGATCGCCCATCGACTTTCTACGATTATGAAGGCGGATAAGGTCGTGGTATTAGAAAAAGGGCGCATTGTGGAACAGGGAACTTACCAAGAGCTACTACAACAACGCGGTCAACTATGGCGATATCACCAGATGCAACACGAAGTTGAGTTAACTCAGTAAAGACTAATTTTTACACTTTATATTATCGAGGAGCTAAAATCATGCGACTACTACTTGTGTGTAACCCAGGTGGACATTTCTCAACCATGATGGGTTTAAAAGAATTTTGGTCGGCACATTACCGAGAATGGGTCACTTACCCGAAATTCGATACCGAACGGCTGCGCCGTCAAGAAATTGTCCACTGGGTAGTTATGCAGGAAGCGAGAATGCTAGGTAGAGCGATCGTCAATTTTTTCCTCGCCCTCTTTATTCTCTACCAAAGCAAACCAGATTTAGTAATTTCCACTGGAGCTGGTTTGGCAGTACCGTTTATCTACGCCAGCAAACTTTTTGGCATCAAAACAGTTTTTATTGAAAGTATCTCTCGTTCTAGAGTTTTGAGTCTTAGTGGCAAACTTGTTTACTATGTTGCTGATGAATTTTACGTCCAATGGCCAGAATGTTTGGAAAGCTATCCCAAAGCCAAATACAGAGGAGTGATTGCTTAGTATGAACCATACAATCGATCATTTAATTTACTATGATTGTCTTTACTTTAGGAACAATTATTTTTCCCTTTGACCGCGCCGTTGATTGGTTAGATCTGTTATTGGAAAGAGAAATTATTACCGAACCAGTCTTATTTCAACATGGGTCAACTTCGGTCGCTCGACTCAATCATCCCCTGTTAACTTCTGTCACTTCTTTAACTAAAACCGAAATGCAGGAGTCAATAGAGCAAGCCTCCCTGGTAATTGCTCATGCAGGGCAGGGATCTACCAGAATGTTAGCTAAAATGGGAGCCTCTTTTGTTTTGCTACCCCGACTGAAATGTTACGGCGAACATGTAGACGATCATCAACTATTATTTGCCCAAGCGGTAGAAACATTTGGGATCAACTACTGTACTGACTTCGATCATTTAGTTAATTACATCAAACATCCACCACTGCCCTTAAAGAAGGAACTATTTGATGCACCTTCTCTAGGAAAGTATTTTCGCGAATTGTATCAAGCTTCCCTAATTAACGCTAAAGTTACTCATCCTGTTAATCTTAGCTCAGGATTTTACTATGATTAGCCTGCCTGAAAATTCTGCAACTACTTGGAGACGATTGCAAACCAAATGGCAAGTTTCTGGTCTGCGAGGTCTGTTTGCCACTGCCTGGATGTGGTTTTGGATGCGCGGGGCTGGATTGGGTTATCTAGGAAAAATTAGTATGGCGATCGCCACCTGGCTAGCTCCGCCATACTATGCCCGTCGTTGCCTTGCCCGATATCATCCTCGGGGTTATATTGCTCCTGGGGCAACAATTTATCATCAGTTGCTGCAACTAGGGGCAAATGTTTTTATTGACGATCGCACGCTCATTTTCCAAGACCGCGATGGCGGTGAAGTTATTTTAGGAGATCGAGTTCATCTGTATGGCGATACCTATATTCAAACTGGAGACGCTGGCACAGTAGTTATCGGTAGCGATACCCATATTCAGCCACGCTGTCAATTTTCTGGTTATAAAGCACCAATTAAGATTGGTTCTAAAGTACAAATCGCCCCTAACTGCGCTTTTTATCCCTATGCTCATGGTATTGCACCAGAGCGACTAATTAAGGAACAGCCATTAACTACTAAAGGCGGCATCACCATCGAAGATGATGTTTGGTTAGGTTATCGGGTGATTGTCCTTGATGGCGTGCATATTGGTAAGGGCGCAGTAATTGGCGCTGGTTCAGTCGTCACCCAAGATATCCCCGCAGGCGCGATCGCAGTCGGTGTACCAGCTCGCGTGGTCAAAATGCGAGACTCCAAATCGTAATTAGATAAAACCATCAAAAACCATGAACCAAAATCAACCCTTGGTTAGTATTGGCATGCCCGTTTACAATGGCGAGCGTTATTTAGAAAATGCCTTGAATTCGATTCTGGCACAGACCTTTAGAGATTTTGAGCTGATTATTTCTGATAATGGCTCAACGGACAAGACAGAAGAGATTTGTCGCCAGTATGCCAACGTAGATCGACGTATTCGCTATTTCCGTAACGAACAAAATTTAGGTGCTGGTTGGAATTTCGATCGCGTCGCCCAGTTAGCTACAGGAAAATATTTTAAGTGGGCTTGCCATGACGATCTTTGCGCCCTGGAATTTCTCCAGCGGTGTATTGAAATTTTAGAACAAGCTCCTAACATCGTTTTAGCTTATCCCAAAACTTTGATTATTGATGAACATGAGTCA
>JASJDX010000108.1 GCA_030064975.1 Pleurocapsa sp. MO_192.B19 | reverse complement strand
CCTCACCTTCAACCAATTGTAAGCACTATATCGGTCTGAAATTAAAATGCCCTTGAAGCTTTCTCCAATTAAGGCCAAAGCCGTTGCTTGAGAGCGACTGAGTACTACCGAAAACACCTTGACCAATGGGGTCACTAATACCCACAGCCATCCCTTAGTTTGGTGGGGATTCAGTCCATCACCATTGCCCTGGCTAAATCCGGTTTCATCACTATGCACAAAAGCCTGGGCTTTAACATACTGGTGGGCTTGCTCCACGGGAACAGCGATCGCCTTACTGACCTGGTTCCGCAGACGGTTGATGCTCCCACGGGAAAGCTCAACTCCAAACAAAGTAGCCAGCAAAGACTTCACCATCCGATAACTTTGATGATGTTCTCCACTCAACCAAGCGACAACGGCCGCTAATCGGTCGACCTAGCCTTTAGTTTTTTGCCTTTGATATTATTTACACTTCTTATTAAAAGTACATCGCCTTGTCTAATGGGTAACATGATTTTTAATTGAAACAATATATATAAACTTATTATTCTACTATTCATTGTAATCCTGAAAAATACAAATAGCATTAATTGGGCTTTTGAGGAGTCAGAAGTTTTGAGCAGGTATAGTAAAGCATAGAATAAACTATGTAAAAAGCTAAGAGCTAAAAAACTAAAGGCTTAAAGCTTATAAAAATGATTTACGTTTATAGTCAACTACAGTCAGGAGTCCGTTGGTTGAGGGAATATAGTGGAGCTAAACCTAGTTTTGCCTGTATTTTAGGTTTTACTGCCACTGGACTAATTCCAGGTATTTCGGCGGCAGGAGCAACGCCACAAGATCGAGAATATACAGCGATCGCCGATGCGGAATTTTTAGCTCAAGGTGTACAAGCAAATTATCTACATCCTTTACCCATATTGACAGCAGGAGTTTCTCCCACGTTCATTACACGGGCAGTAATAGAAACACTAGATATACCAATGCATATTTTTAATGCAGGTTTAGCCCATCAACCAACAGTAGATACTATCGATCTCAAGGGAATTCCTGCTGCTTGTGTTTCTTCTGGTCGAGCGATGCCTTTAGAGAAGGTGCAGCATCTGTTTAAACAAGGTCTCAAATGGGGCGATAAACTGGCAGATACGACCGATTATTTAATTATTGGGGAATGTGTCGTCGGCGGAACAACAACGGCTTTGGCACTGTTAATCGCTTTAGGTTATGAGGCTCGGGGAATGGTTAATAGTAGTCATCCCAGCTGCAATCATACTCAGAAGTGGTCTGTGGTTCAAACTGGCTTGCTAAAAGCAGGTTTATCAAGTATTCAGTCTGAAGATCCTTTCGTGGTAGTAGCAGCAATAGGCGATCCAATGCAAATTGTTGTTGCTGGTATGGCGATCGCTGCTAGTCGTCGAGTTGGAGTAATGTTAGCAGGTGGAACACAAATGCTGGCTGTCTATGCCCTAATTAAAGCGATCGCGAACTATCATGGCGTTTCAGTTCAATTATCTAATGTTGTAGTGGGTACAACTCGCTGGGTAGCAGAAGATCCCACAGGAAACACAGTAGAGTTAGCAAAAATTGTCGGTGGAGTCCCCCTCTTGGCTACTGGATTAAGTTTTGCCACTTCCAGATATCCTAGTTTTCGCGCTTATTCTCAAGGATATGTCAAAGAAGGTGTCGGTGCTGGAGGCTGTGCGATCGCGGCTCACCTCAAACAAAGTTGGACTTCCACTCAATTGTTAACTGTCATTGAAACTCTATTTGCCCGTTATCGTCACCTAAGAATGAATTCGGTAGGTTAATAACTGCTCTTCCAAAGCTGCAATACGATTATATGCCGCAGTAAGTTGTGCTGTTAAACGACGAATTTGTGTGTCTGGGGAGAGATTTTCGCTACTAGAGCTAGCACTGCTAGTGCTACTATTATCATCTACCAAAATATCTTTATGGGTTAGTTGATATTCTGATTCTCCTTTATGACCTTTTAAGTGGGAATGCCCTGAAGCAAAGTTAGGTAATGAATAGGAATCTTGCTCTGAGTGTTTTGGACGCTGAGAACTCAATTCTTTGACTTGATTACTTAGTTGCTCAATAAGCTCATATAGTCGATCTATTTTGTCCCGTAACTCACTAATTTGTATCTGTAATGTATCCATAGAATTTTTCTAATTAATTTAATTGCTCTGTGCTTTTATGCTAAAAGCATTATTCTTAAAAAGAGCCACTATTCCTGATTCATTTAATAATTGCTCAACTTATTTTTGTAAAGACATTGATATTGGTAAAATTACGCAATTTAAAGCTAAAACTTCATATAACTTACGGGAAAAAATCATGTCTCATTATATCAGTGAAATCACCAGCTTTGAATGAGTATATCTACTTGAAAAATTAGTTTTGAATAGTAATGAATTATCACCTATCTCGCCGTTCTTTTTTGCGTGCTACTACCGCTATAGCGTTAACACAGCTATTGTTGGGCTGTAGTAATTCTGGGACAATTCCCCAAATATTATTTCTGGAAGATTCTGTACCTGCACAGTTAATTAGAGACTTTCGTAAGACAATCGGTCAAGAAAATAAAATTAACTTTAAACCTCAAACCCAGCTATATCAAATCTTTGATTCACTTCTTAATTGGCAGCAAAGTAAAATATCACCTCAAAAGACAAATTGGTTATCAGATAAAATCTTTAATAAATCTGTAATTAATCCTAGTTTAATAACTTTAGGAGATTTTTGGTTACAGTCGGCAATTAAACAAAATCTTATTCAACCTTTATCAGTCAAGGATATAGCTAGTTGGCAAAAATTACCTGCTAGTTGGCAAAAACTGGTTCAGCGTGATAACCAAGGAAAATTAACAGCTAATGGTATGATTTGGGGCGCACCGTATCGCTGGGGTAGCACAGTAATTGCTTATCGTAGTGACAAGTTGAATCAATTAGGTGTAACTTTGTCAGATTGGAGCGATCTTTGGCAGCCAAAATTGCGCGAGCGCATTTCTTTATTAGACTCTCCGAGAGAAGTTATTGGCTTAACTTTAAAAAAACTAGGACATTCTTACAACACTGATAATTTAAATTCAATACCTGAATTAGAAGGAGAATTATTAGCTCTACATCAACAAACAAAATTATATAGCTTAGATCATTATTTAGAACCACTTATTTTAGGTGATATTTGGGTTGCTGTTGCTTGGTCAACAGATATATTACCTTTGCTTAAACGCTATCCCGATATTGAGTTTATAATTCCTCAATCAGGAGCATCTCTATGGGCAGATGTATGGGTTAAACCTCAGGTATCAGACACTTCATTAGTAGCAACCAATAGCGGCAATGATATTTCGAGTGTCGTTGAAGAGTGGATTAACTTTTGCTGGCAACCGAAAGCAGCTAAACAGATATCTTTATTTACCGACGGAATTTCGCCAATTTTATTATCTCTAAAGTCAGAAGATATACCTCAAGACCTGGAAAATAATGTTTTTCTCAATTCCGAAGTTTTAAATTCTCCAACAAGTGAATTCTTGTTACCTCTTACACCAGAAACAGAAAGACAATACAGAGATTTGTGGCTTAAAATTCGACAATCTGGATAACCTGAGTTCGAAATTCGGAGTTAGGAGTTAAAAGAGTTCGAAATTCGGAGTTAGGAGTTAGGAGTTATAATTTTGACCACGAGATAATGGGAATTTAAATAACGGTTATGACAAAGGTACGATTTTATTTAAACCTTACGAGATGTGCCATAATTCTGATGGGAAATTAGCATTAGTTATTAGTTGTTAATGAATATTGCTTGGCAGGAAGTTAAGAATAAGTTCAAACAGATTTGGGGATATGACGATTTTAGATCGCCTCAAGGGGAAATAATTGACACTCTTCTGTCTGGCAAAGATGCTTTGATTATTTTGCCGACGGGTGGAGGTAAATCGATTTGCTTCCAACTACCTGCACTATTAAAAACAGGATTAACTCTTGTGGTTTCTCCTTTGGTGGCTTTAATGGAAAACCAGATCGCTCAGTTAAAGCAGCTTGGTTTACCTGGGGCATTGTTGCATAGTGAATTACCTAGAAGGGAAAAGAAAGAAACTTTGCAGGGTATAGCAAAGCAGCAATTGAGTCTATTATATTTATCCCCCGAAACTTTACTAAGTCGCCCTGTCTGGGAAATCATCTCTCAACCCCAAATAAAAATTACAGGTATAGTTTTAGATGAGGTTCATTGTTTAACCCAGTGGGGAACTACTTTTCGCCCTGCTTATCGTCGTTTAGGGGCAGTACGTCGTAGTTTATTACAACATAAAACCCCTGGTAGCAAAATTGCGATCGCCGCTTTTACTGCTACTGCCGATCCTCAAGCTCAAAAAGCGATCGTTAAAACCTTAGAATTAAATCAGCCAGAGACATTTTTAGTTAGTCCTTATCGCCCTAATCTTAGTTTAAATATCCAAATAGTTTGGACACCCAGAGGTAGAAAACAACAGACATTAAAGTTTATTCAAACCAGAAAGCATCAATCTGGTTTAATATATGTTCGTTCCCGTCAAGACAGTCAAACCTTAGCAGCATGGTTTAAATCTTTAAATTATTCCGTCGCCGCTTACCATGCAGGATTGGTTACTATCGCCAGAAGAAAAATTGAACAAGATTGGATTACAGGCAAAACGCAATTTGTGATCTGCACTTCGGCTTTTGGCATGGGCATAGATAAACCAGATGTGCGTTGGGTAATTCACTATCACGCACCAGAGTTACTTGCCGAATATATTCAGGAAGTTGGTAGAAGTGGTAGAGACAATAAACCCGCAGAGGCTTTAACTCTTATTAGTGAACCTAGTGGATGGTTGAACCCCGAAGATAAACAACGCAGTCAGTTTTTCAACCGTAAGTTAGAGCAACAATACCGCCAAGCACAATACTTAGCTAAGCAGCTACCGAATCAAGGAGCGATCGCAACTATTAAAGAAAAGTTTCCTCAAGGAGAAATTACTTTAGGCATTTTGCATAGTTTGAGTTTAGTCTCTTGGCAAGATCCTTTTCATTACCGTAAAAACTTGTCTTCATTAGCCTTCGATCATTTAGCTGCAACTCAAAAACATGAGCAACAACAAATGCAGCAGTATCTAAGAACTAAACAATGTCGCTGGCAATATCTCCTACAGGCTTTTGGTTTTAATCAAGAAGCACAAGGGTTTAGATGCGCTCATTGTGATAATTGCCATCCAAGCTAATTACTGCTGTCTATAGCCATTGTTTATGGGCTGAACTGAATAAACAGGTTGGGGATAAACATTCTGCATTGGCTGTGGTGGTACAGGTTGAACCGAATAAACAGGTTGCTGATATACGGGTTGCATTGGCTGTGGTGTCACAGTCTGAACTGAATAAACAGGTTGCTGATATACGGGTTGCTGATATAGTGAAAGTCTCATGAGATCTCCTGTGGTTGAGTTATGCTAATAGGAGACTTACAATTACCGTTCACTTCTCACACGGAAAAATTATTAAGTAGTTATTACTAATTACTTGTTGGTAAGAACTATTTATTGGATGTAGATATCTTGCAATATAGTCTAAATAATCAATAATTGTGTTCAGTATTATTACTAGTTTTTAAAAACCTAATAAAGTTATAGACGATAAAAAAACTTAGGAATTAAATTGCTATCTTCCTAAGTCTTGATAATTCCTAAGTCTTGATAATATTTATTTTTAAATAATTAAATCAACTAACTTTTTTCCCAAAACGGCGATCGCGTTGTTGGTAAGCTTCTAAAGCTCGATCAAATTGCTCACTATCAAAATCAGGCCATAATGTATCAGTAACGTATATTTCTGTATAGGCTAGCTGCCATAAGAGAAAGTTACTCAAACGCATTTCACCACTAGTACGAATTAATAAATCAGGATCGGGACTAGCTGAAGTATAGAGGTGTTGTGCGATCGTATTTTCATCAATATCGCTTGCAGATATTCTTCCCTGTTGAACTTTTTGGGCAATATTACGACAGGCTGTTACCATTTCGTGGCGACTACCATAATTAATTGCGACGTTAAAAAATACCCCTTGATTATTCTTAGTACGCTCCATAGAATGACGCATTTCCTGTTGTAAAGATCGAGGCAAAGGAGATAAATCCCCGATAAAATTAATACAAACTTCTTCGGCTTCCATCTCTTTTAATTCTTTTTGTAAAAGCCTTTCAAATAATGTCATTAAGAAATTAACTTCTCCTATTGGACGACCCCAGTTTTCTGTAGAAAAAGCATAAGCTGTTAAAGTTTTGATCCCCAAATCTTTACAGTAGCGCAGCATTTCTTTGAGAGTACTTGCTCCTCGGCGATGACCTTCAATGCGGGGTAAACCTTTTTGTTTTGCCCAGCGACCATTACCATCCATTATTACTGCTACGTGTTGGGGTAATTTAACTAGATTGAGATTGGCGGATAAAGTTGTTAATAGTTGGGCTGTCATGGGAATAATTTTAAATTAGGGATGTTGAAATAAAAAAGTTGGTTATGATTGCTAGAAGAGATTTATTTCAGACTGAATATCTTCAAGATTATTATTCCCAAAAAATTCTGTCGAGGCACAGCACAATTGTAAATATTCGGGTGTCAAAGTCAAATTACTACTCCAATGCCACATACGTTTTAAAATCCAAATAAAAGTGTAAATTAATTCGCCTCTAGATAAGATTGACCAAGATTGCCAATCTAAAATTGACATCATACGTCGGAAAGTCGATTTCAAATTTGATTGAGGTTTAAGATTTACTTCATAGGATAAAGGTAAAATAGTATTAATTTGGCTAAGGATGTATCGAATTAAGTAGGTAGGTCAAATTAATTAGAAAATGGTCTAGTAAGTAAGTAGCGAGTAGCGAGTACTCAAACCAAATAAAATTTAGTTTGAGTTTTATACTTATTTACGCCCACCTACTTATTTTATACTTATTTACGCCCACCTACTTAATTGTTCAGCAGCATCAGGATATAACCACATTCCCATACCCCAAAACTTAGTCAGATGATTGACCTCATCCTGTAATAATTCTGCTAATACCTGTTGAAGCTTACCTGTAGTGTGAGACATCAGCCACAGATATAAACAAGCTGCACTATATTCTGTTGCCACACGATGCAGTCCGTGTTTATATATAGCCGTACAAGATAAGGATGAATTGGTTTAAGATACTGTCTGCTAGTTTGGGTATATCCCCTGATCGGTGCTTCTGTATCTAATGCTCCCTGGATAATAAACACAAAAATATCCAGATCAAGACCAATAACTTGTTCTGGATTAATATCTTGGCATTTTATTGATCCCCACTGACGGGGTTGGGGATTGCTAAACTGTTGAGGTAAATCTTCTAAGCGATCGCATAATTTTTCAAGACTGAGATATTCATCAATTAAATAATTAATTCGAGCTTTAGTCTGGAAAAAGTTAGGGCAAAAACAAACTTCTCCCGCCAAATCCATAGTTGCTTGATAGTTCATAAACTTCATAAACCTACTGGAAAACTGTGTTTTATTTGGTTACAAAACAGCTTATGTAAGTCTCAGCAACTTCTCTGTCGGAAAAAGTCGGATGTTTTTGTTAGATCAATTTGAGAAAAGAATACAATACATCATTTTTGTAGGGGCAAATGGCTGTTTGCCCCTACTATTTACTCGTCGCTACCACCGATCGCAATTCCCGTATGATTAATCTGAGCATGAGTTAGGTTTAGATCGACCATCGATGCTCCAGTAACATCAGCGTCAATAATTGTAGCTGCGGTAAAATCAACTTGGTCTAAATTCGAGTCGTTAAGACTAGCGTTGGTCAAAAAAGCAGAATTTAAAATTGCTCCCTTGAGGTTTGCCCTAGTCAAATCTGCACCTTCTAAATTAGCACCAGTTAAATCTGCACCTTTTAAATTGGCATTTCGTAGATCAACGCCAATTAAGTGAGCATCTCGCAAATCTGCCTCCGATAAATCGCAACCCATACATTCTCCTGTTGTTTGTAGCTGTTCAACATGGGCAGGGTTGGCTGCTGTAACGGGAGTAGCTAGAATTAAATTACTCACTAATCCCAAGGTGACAATAAAACCTAATTTCATAATTCGATTCCTCCGTCGTTAACTATGGTTCGACCGAGTTACTTAGTTCATATCTGCTTATATTCTTCCTAACTCTACATAAGCTAATCTTCTCATAGAATTCAACTATCTCAGGTGGTAATAAACGAATGGAAAACCGAATTTTAGAATTTCTTAAGATTAGTCAGATTAACACCTCGATTGAGTATGGCGAGGAAACCGAGTCAAAAAGGCTTGCTCTGTAACCGCCACTCCTCTCGGTCAAACTAAGCAGGTAGGAATAATTAGAGGCAGGAGGCGATCGCCAATGCTCAACCAGAAGATATCTTAATCCTCAAAAACTTAATAACCTTGAGAAGCAAAATGAGAAGGTTATTGAGAATGTCACCTCGTCAGCTCATTGCTGTCTGAATCATATAGATAGCTAGAGAAATTAATAATCCTGTAAATAGATATTGAACCCAGATTTCTGGCAGTTTAGGTAACAACCGTGCGCCCAACTGTCCGCCGATTAAACTGCCAATACCCAAAAGTAGCCCAGGAAGCCAAAGCACGTTGCCCGCCATGGCGTGTTGAGTCACCCCAACTCCAGAGATTAATACAATTGCCCCTAAGCTGGCTCTAATAGATGCTTTGATTGACTCTCCCAAAAATGTCCTTTGCAATGGTACCATTACAATTCCACCGCCAACTCCGAACAAGCCTGATAAAATTCCCGCCAAAAAACCAATAGAAGTCACTTTGGGTAATGAGACAGATTTTGTGGTGGTGGTTGTTGTTGTTGTTTGGTGCGATCGCGCGTAGCGAGGCAGCGAAGCCGATCGCGCTAAATTCCGTCTCAAGTTAATTAGGTAGATTGCCACTAACTGCAATCCCGCAAAGCCATACAATAGATAATTATCCGAAATTCGATTAGCGATCGCCACCCCAATTCCGACAGACAACATCGCGGGAATAGCGAGTAAAATCACTAATTTGGTATTTAAATATTTTGAACGCCAATTCTGAAAAGAGCTAGAGATCGCACCAAGGGAAATTCCCAGTAAGCTAGTGGCAGTAGCTTGGATTGGAGTAGCCCCCACTAAGGTTAGAGCAGGGACATAGAGTAAGCCACCCCCAATTCCTAGTATGGCTGCAACTAATCCAACTATAATTCCTAAGGGCAACAGACCTAAAAGATGTAACATATAACTATAATTCAATTTTTCTTAGGGAATGCCGATAAAGCTCTGCTGTCTCTGCATATCTTTGGGAGCGGATGATGTTTTGCTCGATTTCTTCTGGGCGAGTTTGGCGATAGAACTTAGCAGGTACTCCCCGCAAAACAACGTTATCGGGAGGGGTGGGAGATTTTGTTACCAGACTGCCAGCACTAACAATGCAATCGCAGCCAATGGTTACTCGATCGAAAACATCACTGTTGATGCCAATCAAAGATCCCGCTCCAATAGAACATCCATGGAGAGTAGCTCGGTGTCCAACACTAACGCGATCGCCTACATAAACGGGTGTTCCATCTGAGTGAATGACACAGCCATCCTGAATATTGGTGTACTTGCCAATGTAAATAGGTGCTCTATCTCCTCGTAGCACAGCATTAAACCAGATTGACGCACCTTCGGAGATTTCGACATCGCCAATAACTAAAGCTGTAGGTGCAATCCAAGCTTTTTTGTGGATTTTGGGAACTTTATCCCCCAGAGCAAAAACCCCAAAAACTCTATCAGTCGATGTGTTGGTTTCAGTTTGATAGTTAAGCATAAACAAGATTTAAATTAGATACAGGTTTGGTGGAGGCTAATCCTAATAGTTTACGAGCTTCTTGAGGTGTAGCAATCGGTCTACCATAGATTTCACACAAGGATGCTACCTGCTCAACTAACTGTGCATTAGACTTGGCTTTAACCCCCTTGCGAATATAGGTTGTATCTTCTAACCCTGTCCGAACATGACCACCTAGATGAATAGACAGAGCAGCGATCGCAAAATTGTATCGTCCCGCACCCAATCCCGTCCAATGAGTTCCAGGGGGGAGAGAGCGTACTAAATGTAACAGGTTAGCTGGATCGGCGGATATACCACCACTGCCGAGTACAAACAGAAAATTGAGCGGCTTTTGTAAGACTCCTTTGCCCAGAAGCTCAAAGGCATTTTCCATCTGTCCGATTTCAAAAATATCTAACTCTGGTACAATTCCAGCATTGTAAATTCGTCGTGCTTGTAATTCAATATCTAGGGGAGAATTGAGAAAAATTCGATCTCTAAGGTTTAATGTTCCCGCATTAAGTGAAACCAGATCGGGCTTAAGGCTATCATCATTCCCCCACAATTTTGATGTTAGTTCGACGCAAGTACCGCGATCGATTCCATCCTCGATGCTAGTAGCACGAGTCGAAATTTCCACTATAATTTCAGGACACCTTGACTTAATTTCATATAATACTTCTTGATATCGTTCTGGGCGATGGGATTCACTACCATCATCCTCTCTTGGATGTACGTGAGCGACTCTTGCCCCAGCTTTAAAGGCTTGTTCAATAGCGCAAGCTTGTTCTTGAGGTGTAATCGGAACATTACGGTTCATCTGACGAGATGTTATGCCACTAATCGCACAAGTAATAATACAAGGGTTTGATTGTAGTGTTGAAAACATTGATAGAGTACCTCAGTTAAAGCAAAATTCTTAAAATCTATAATCAAGTTAAAATTTGCCAATATTTTTCAAAGCCTTAGAAAAATATTGGCTTTGTCAAAGTAGAAGATAATGTTGTTTACGGTCGAGTTAGTTCTTTAGTACCAGTGTAGAGAGAATACCTAGCTACCTCGCTATTGTTAGTTGCTGAAGTCAAACAATATCGGTTGTAGATACTTTACTCTCTTTGCTGATACGCAGTACAAACTGGAGTTTCTTGATCGTCTGTGATGGAGAAAGCATCAAACTCTAGTCCTGAAAATTCGCCTGATACCTTAACTGGATCGTTGGCTGACACATAACTCATTGTATTGTCGCCACAGACATCCCAAGAATCTACTCTAAAAGTGCGATCGCCTGTATTCAGACGAAAGCCATCTTCCCAAACTCGTTCTACAGTACCAGTGAATGTATTACCCTGGGCATGGACAGCTGAATAAAAAGTAGGAATAGCTATACCCGCAAAGGTAAGTCCGACAAATGTTAATTTCTGGATAGTCTTCATTTTGCTAAATTTTGAATTTGATAAGTAATAGGCCAGAATAAAAAATTTTGTTGTAATTCACCTAGAGCAATCGAAAACGATCTCTCTAATTAAATCTCTCTAATTAAATCTCTCTAATTAATTTTTGAAGATGCTGCTTCTTTATATTGCTGAGTTATTGTCGAAATCATATTTAGCTCTGCCTCAGTTTTTGCTACCAGATTGAGAATCATTTGGTTGACAAAATTTTGAAATTCTTGGTTATTGTTTGTATCCAAGGTACTCTGCTGATGATAGGCTAAGCCTGCTTGGATTTCGTTAATTTCGTCCCTGATAAAATTTTCAGGGCTATTATTAGAAAAATTTGTCATTAAGTTTCTCGTGCTATTACTTGTGCTATTAATTTCATTGCTGTTAGAGAGTGATAATTCCAGCATTCTTGAGTTCCCTTTCTCGTTTAGTTCTTGATATTGATATTAAACAAAAAAAATGACCAGAAAATGACCACTGAGATGAAGTCCGTTTAAAATTTAATCTTCATTTGTCTCATCCCCTAATGGCAACACAACTCGAAACGTTGACCCCTGCCCTACCTTGCTGGTAACTGTAATCTGTCCGCCGTGCGCCTGAACAATTTGTTGGGCAATGTTCAATCCTAAGCCAAAGCTGCCCTTAGCTTTAGTTCGCGTCTGGTTAACTCGGTAGAACCGCTCAAAGATATGAGGCAAAGACTGGGGGGAAATACCAATTCCTGTATCTTTTACCTCAATTGAGACTTTATCGTTGTCAGAATTGAGTCGGAGAAAAATAAGACCACCTGCTGGGGTATAACGACAGGCATTACTGAGGAGATTGTCAACAGCTTGACGCAGTAAATTAGCATCTGCTTTCACCATCACAAGTTTATCTGGCAGATAGGCGGAGAGAGTAAGATGTTGCGATCGCGCTTTACTCTTCCAATCAGATGTTAAAGTACCCAGCAAATCTATTAAATTAACCAGTTCTAAGGAGTTGAGAGATAATAAACTTTCATGTCTTGCCAGAAACAGTAAGTCGCCTACGAGGGTACTCATGCCTTTTGTCAGATGGACAATTTTCTCTAAACGTTGATGCAGGAAAGTGGTATCTGCTGTCAAATCCTCAAGTTCCATCAATCCCACCTGAGCATTGCTCAATACGGCAGCTAGAGGAGCGCGTAGTTCATGGGAAGCATTGGCAGTGAAGCGATCTAACTGAGCGCACGCTAACTCCAGCTCTAGATTGGTATTTTGCAGCCTGGTTTCTCGTTCTCTCAATTCTCGTTCTAGTTGCAAGAACAGGAGAATAGCCAATAATGCCCCCAAGCTGCCGATCATCGCTGATAAACAAAGGACAATCCAGGTAATCTGTCGGTAAAACACCTGATGTTGCTTGCGAACTTCCAGTAATCGCTCTTCTTCCTGGGCAAAGCGATCGATCGCTACTCGTGTAGCATTCATCTTTTCCTTTCCCTCTTCTAACCAGTCGTAGAGAAGAGCCGTATTGACCATCAGTTCTTCTTGTCCACGAGTTCGTTTTAGTTCCTGTTGCAGAGTTAACTTTTGCTGCAAAATCTCCAGATGTCGATCGACCTTAGTCCGAATTTCTTCTAGTCTTTGTTTTTGCTTAGGATAGTCCTGCACCAGACTCTCTAGTTCCTTCAATGACACGGGAATAACCTCACGGGAATGATTATATGGAGCGAGAAATTCCTCTCGATGAGTTAGTCCATAACCTCGTACCCCTGTTTCCGTATCCACTAAGGCTGTAAGCAAACGTTTAGTTTCTATCTTGACCAGTTTGGTGTGCTGTACTACTGTTTCATCTTCTTCTAAACTAGCTTTTAACCAAGCAAAAGCACTAAGGGAAGTAAATAAGCAGATAACGGGGATGGCGATAATAATGCCACCGCGCAGACGAACAGGTAGTGCTTTCCATTGCTTCAATCTAATCCAATTAGGCATTGCTGTTGCTAAGGTGATTTGGGTGGTTCAAAACAATATCCCACGCCGTAAATGCTTTTAATCCAGTCTTCTACACCAATTTCTCGCAAACGTTGCCTTAAGCGTCTTACTCTAGCAGCGACAGCATTACTCTCTGGTTCTGAACCCCATTCCCACAATGCTTGCTCAATCTGATCGTGAGTAAGAATTTTCCGAGGATGACGCATCATATATTCCAAAAGTTGAAAATCTTTGCTGGAAAGCTTGAAAGAGATTTCCTTCCATTCAACACGCATTGTGTCTAGCTGGAGGCATAAGTCTGCTAGTTTGAGTCGATCTCCTGTCCATAAAGGAGATCGCCTTCGTAAGGCTCGTACCCTTGCCAAAAGTTCGGTTAAATCTACTGGCTTAACTAAGTAATCATCCGCTCCTGCATCCAAGCCAGTGACTTTATCAGCAATAGTATCTTTAGCAGTGAGTAGAAGAGTTGGAGTGGCGACTCCTGCTGCGCGAAGGGACTGGCAAAGATCGACCCCACTCTCTTCGGGTAACATCCAGTCAAGAATAAGCAGATCATAGTTCTTTTCCCCCATCAACCAGCGAGCCGTTGCTCCGTCTGCAACGCCATCTACAATATGACCAGAACGGGATAAGGCTATCTGCAATGGCTCTAACTGTTCTGGGTCATCCTCAACCAAAAGAATCCGCATGATAAGTAAGGAGCGTAAATTCAATAAAACCGAAAATTAGGGGGTTTATTCCTAAATCTAAAATCAGCCCACATATCTACAATGCCAAAAAATCTTTTAAAAGCCACAACTCGTTACTTTGATTATAAAAATCTTTCCATAAAAAAGGTAAAGACATAATTATCTTTACCCCAAGTAAATGAATTATTCAATTGTTATTTGCAGATTACGAAGAGGGAAGTAATTCTATTTTCTCTTTTTGAGGTGTGATCTGCACTTTATTTTCTTCGTCAATATCTACTGTTGCTGTATCTCCCTCGCCCAAACGACCAGAAAGAATTTCTTCGGCTAAGACATCTTCTAGAAGACGCATAATTGCCCTACGTAAAGGACGCGCACCATAAGCGGGATTGTATCCTTCATCTACTAGACGATCTTTGAACTTGTCAGTTACTTCCAAAGTTATTTCTTTCTCGGTTAAGCGTTGGAACACTTCTTTGAGTAAGATTTCGCTGATTTCTTTGACTTCGTCTTTGCTTAGCTGACGGAAGACAATGATTTCATCGAGACGATTAAGAAACTCTGGGCGGAAGTAGCTTTTGAGTTCTTC
This sequence comes from Pleurocapsa sp. MO_192.B19, assembly GCA_030064975.1. GTDB lineage: Bacteria > Cyanobacteriota > Cyanobacteriia > Cyanobacteriales > Xenococcaceae > Waterburya. The sequence goes on along the minus strand of JASJDX010000108.1, from coordinate 5,769 downwards.
GTTAACTAAGGAACGAATACGGTTGTATTTGGCTTCTGCTTGATCGTCGGCAAACTCAAAACCAAGACCACCACCACCTTTTTCGATGACCTTAGAACCAATGTTAGAGGTCAAAATCAGCAGGGTATTCTTAAAGTCTACTGTTCTGCCTTTGGCATCGGTTAAGCGACCATCTTCAAGTATCTGCAACAGCATGTTGAAGATATCTGGGTGTGCCTTTTCAATTTCGTCGAACAGCACTACAGTATAAGGGCGACGGCGTACTGCTTCAGTTAGCTGACCACCTTCGTTGTAGCCGACATATCCTGGAGGAGAACCAATCAGTTTGGAAACTGTGTGGCGTTCCATGTATTCGGACATATCAAGGCGAATCATCGCCTCTTCTGAGCCAAAGAAGTAAGTTGCCAAAGCTTTAGTTAGCTCTGTTTTACCAACCCCAGTAGGCCCAGAGAAGACAAAACTAGCAATAGGACGGTTAGGATTTTTTAGACCAACTCTAGCTCTTCTGATGGCGCGAGAGGTAGCTTTAACTGCGTCTTCCTGTCCGATAATGCGCTGATGAAGAGTATCCTCCATGTGCATTAGTTTTTCCGATTCAGACTCGGTGATCTTATTAACTGGTACGCCAGTCCAAGAAGCAACAATATGAGCGATTTCCTCTTCATCCACTGAGGGAGAATCATCTCCATCTTCAGATTCATTCTTCTTATTAGAAGCAATAGTGCGAATCTGTTCCTTAATTTCCATTTCGCGATCCCGCAATTCTCCTGCTTGATCGAAGTCTTGAGATCTTACTGCATCATCTTTTTGCTTGAGAATTTCCCGCAATTCCTTATCCAACTCTTTAGCAGCTGGAGGAAGTTGAGAATTAATCAAACGGACGCGAGAACCAGCTTCATCGATTAAATCAATGGCTTTGTCTGGTAAATAGCGATCGCTAATATAACGGTCTGATAGTTTGGCCGCAGCTTCTAAAGCTTCATCTAATATTTTTAATTTATGGTGTTGTTCATAACGCTCGCGCAAACCATAAAGAATTTCGATGGTTTCTTCTACCGATGGTTCGCCAACCTGTACTGGTTGAAAACGACGCTCCAAGGCAGCATCCCGTTCGATGTGCTTACGATATTCATCTAAAGTAGTTGCACCAATACATTGTAATTCACCCCTCGCCAAAGCAGGCTTCAGGATATTGGCAGCATCGATCGCGCCTTCTGCTGCACCAGCACCAATTAAAGTATGTACTTCATCAATCACCAGAATTACGTTTCCAGCTTGACGAATTTCGTCCATGATTTTTTTGAGACGTTCCTCAAATTCACCACGATACTTAGTGCCAGCTACTAATAAACCGATATCTAAAGTAACTACCCGTTTTTCTTCGAGGATATCAGGAATATCTTTATTAGCGATGCGTTGAGCTAATCCTTCGGCGATCGCTGTTTTACCAACTCCAGGCTCACCAATTAAAACAGGGTTGTTTTTGGTGCGTCTACCCAAAATTTGAATTACTCGCTCGATTTCCTTTTGTCTACCGACTACGGGGTCTAGTTTTCCTTCCCCAGCCATCTGAGTTAGATTAGAGCCAAATTCATCGAGAGTAGGAGTTTTATTTCTACCTGGAGTGCCACCAGAACCAGCAGCAACTTCGGCAGTTTCTCCTAACATTCTAATTACTTGAGTGCGGACTTTCGACAAGTCTACGCCCAGGTTCTCGAGGACTCTAGCAGCAACTCCCTCACCTTCCCTAATTAACCCTAAAAGGAGGTGTTCTGTACCAATATAGTTGTGACCTAACTGGCGTGCTTCCTCTAAAGATAATTCCAGAACTCTTTTGGCTCTGGGGGTAAAGGGAATTTCTACTGCTACAAAACCAGAACCGCGCCCGATGATTTTCTCAACTTCGATACGAGCATCTTTAAGATTGACTCCCATCGATTTGAGAACTTTGGCGGCGACTCCCGTACCCTCTCCGATTAAACCCAAGAGGATTTGTTCCGTTCCTACGAAGTTATGACCCAGGCGGCGTGCTTCCTCCTGGGCTAACATAATTACTTTTATTGCCTTCTCTGTGAAGCGTTCAAACATGTCTTATTTCCCACCTGCTGCTTGCCCGTGTATGGTGATTCTAGCACAGCCTTATGCTTTCCTGACTCTGCTTATTAGGGGGGAAAATACGGTATTGAAATTGACAATTTTTGCTTCAGTTAAGGTAATATTGTTGGTTTCGCAAGCGATCGCCTAGATTTTGCTGCCATTGAGCCAAAGTTTGTTTGAACTCTGGGTGCTGTATATTCTTTCTCCAGAGAATTAAAGCGTCTTCCCCTGTTTCTTGATAGTACCTTTTTCTAGTTCCCGCAACTTTAAAGCCAAATTTTTCATATAATTTAATAGCTTGAGAATTATTGATATTGACTTCCAAAGTTGCCCACTGCAATTTTCTGGCGATCGCATCTTGAAGTAAAGTTAACAACAATAACTGTCCTAGTCCTTGTCTGCGATATTTAGGGTGAACCCCTAACAGGGTAATATGGGCCTCTTCGACAATTGACCACAAGCAACCAATTCCTATCATTTTAACTGATGAAGAATTGCTTGGTACAGCGTCAGTAAGATACAAAGCTAATAAGCTACTTTTTGGGCTGTCGATTTCTCTAAGGTAGCTTTCTGCTGTCCACAAACCACCCAGGCAAATACGGTCTAGAGTTACCACTTCAGACACTTGGGAGGCAATCAAGGGTTTTATTCGTAAAATCTCCACTAAATCACTCAATATTGATCGATTATCTATTTTTTAACAGTCCGTAACTGTAGACTAGAAAATAGGTAATTACAAAACTTCACTGATTAACCACAAAAGATTAATATTATGCTATCGACCGATCGCAGTTTACCCAATACCGGACATCGCTATGTTCCTCAGATTACCAGCCTAGAAATTCCTCCTTCTCCTAACCAAGAGTTACTGCCCCTAACTGCTAAGGTCAACAGCAACGATAATCTAGAAATTGGTGGCTGCTCCCTCAAGCAACTAGTTGAACAGTATGGTTCTCCTCTATACATACTAGACGAATTTACCCTTAGAACAGCCTGTAGTCAATATCGTGATAGTTTCACTACCTATTACAGTGGTGAGTCCCAGGTAATTTATGCTTCTAAAGCTTGGAGTTGCCTGGCTGTATGCCGCATTATTGATAGCGAAGGCTTGGGTTTTGATGTAGTATCTGGCGGAGAACTGCACACCACTCTAGAAGCAGGGGTAAGTAAAGATAAGATTTATTTTCATGGAAATAATAAGTCTGCTGCTGAATTAGAGTTGGCTGTGGATGTGGGCTGTACAATTATGGTGGATAACTGGCTGGAGTTAAAAACTCTGGTGCAGATTGCTTCAGATAGAAGCGAACAACCAGTTCCGATTATGATACGTCTTACTCCTGGGATTGAATGTCATACCCACGAGTATATTCGTACAGGACATTTAGACAGCAAGTTTGGTTTTGATCCTAATCAACTAGACGAAGTATTTACCTATCTTAGTCAACAAGAGAGCCTCAGTTGTATTGGGTTACACGCTCATATCGGCTCCCAGATCTTCGAACGTCAACCCCATCAAGACTTAGCGGTCGTCTTGGTAGACTGGATGAAGAAGGCTCAAGGATACGGTTTACCTGTAACAACTCTTAATGTAGGCGGAGGCTTGGGTATTCGCTATACCGAGTCTGACGATCCACCAAGTATTTCTGAATGGGTTAATGCTGTTAGTACTGCTGTAGAAGATGCCTGTAATAAAGCTTCTGTGCCTTTACCTAGGTTAATTGCCGAACCAGGGCGCTCGCTTATTGGTTCAGCCTGTGTCACAGCCTATACAGTGGGTAGCCGCAAAGAAATTCCTGATTTTCATACCTATATTGCAGTAGATGGGGGAATGTCTGATAATCCTCGTCCTATTACCTATCAGTCTATATATCGTGCTGTAATTGCCAATCATATGTCCGCACCTATAACTGAAGAGGTTACTGTGGCAGGTAAACACTGTGAATCGGGGGATGTGCTAATAAAAGATGCTGTTTTGCCAAAAACCGAACCAGGAGATATTTTGGTGGTGATGGATACAGGAGCATATAATTACAGCATGGCATCAAACTACAATCGTATTGGCAGACCTGCCGCATTAGTAGTTTACGAAGGAGAAGCAAACTTAATCATTGAACGCGAAACTTATCATAATTTAATTGAACGCGATCGCTTGCCCGAAAGACTGGTAAAACACAAAGAGTAGATTTAGGATAGAGACTTGCATAATATACGAAAGTTCTAAGTCTAGTTACCTAGACTTTATTTAATACCTTGAATTTCGAGGTTTTGTCCCGCCAACCATTTATAGTCGAGTAATTAAAATAATGTCATTGTCGGGTTTTGTTCCTGACTTAAGTTGGATTCCTTCCTGGTTGCCCGATCCAATTAATATCATCGATTTAGGCTTAGTTTTAGGCTTGAGTTATGCCCTTCTCCTCATTATTGGCGAAGGAGAACGGCGTAGTTTGTGGATGGTCAGAGGATTTATTGCCCTAATGCTGGCAACCGTAGTCAGCGAACAATTAAAGCTAGAGCTACTGAGATTCTTATTAGAAAAATTAGTCTTGGGTTCTGCTGTGGCAATGGCAGTTATTTTCCAATCTCAATTTCGTCGTTTTCTCGAACAAATTGGTAGAGGGGAAATTATACAGTTATTTCAGAGTTCAGGAAGACCCAAAACCCAACCAGATAGTGTCATAGATCGTATTGTGGATGCGATCAAAGAACTATCCCAAAATCGTACAGGTGCATTAGTACTAATAGAAACTACTGGTTCTTTAGAAGAAGAAGATTTTGTGTCCCCAGGAGTCAATCTGAATGCGGAGGTTTCTAAAGAACTTTTACAAACTATTTTTCAAACTACTACCTTGTTACACGATGGTGCTGTTTTAATTAGTGGTTCACGTATCTTAGCAGCAGCAGTTATTCTTCCTTTATCTGAACGTACTGCCTCTCGTCAGTTAGGAACTCGTCATCGTGCAGCCATGGGAATCACCGAACGAGTAGAAAAGTGTTTGTGTATTGTTGTTTCCGAAGAAACTGGTTCAATTTCTTTAGCCGAAAAAGGAACGTTAAATAGACCCCTAACCAGTAGTAAACTAAAAGAGCTATTACAAGCTAGATTCACCCCTGTCGGGGAAAGAGACGCGGTTCGTCTGAGTCGTAAAATTAGCTTTCAAGGAAAAATTCTGCTAGAACGCATTTTACGTCTAAGACCATCAAATTCTCGTAAAAAAAATAATTAGAATTAATTTTTTAATTTAGTTTATGTTCTCAATTCAGCATTTTCTAGTTTTATTTAACAATGAGCGTTGAGCCAGTTACTTTGCAAAAATTACCCATGGATTTAAGCACAAGTCGTCTACCTAAACACGTAGCGGTGATCATGGATGGTAATGGTCGTTGGGCTAAAAACCAAGGCAAGCCTCGCATTATTGGTCATCAAAAAGGTGTAGATGCTCTCAAAGATTTATTGCGTTGCTGTAAAGATTGGGGCATTCCTGCTTTAACTGCCTATGCCTTTTCGACGGAAAATTGGGGTAGACCTTCAACGGAAGTCCAGTTTCTAATGACCTTATTTGAGCGCGTGTTACGGCGAGAGTTAAACGAGATGAAAGAGGAGAACGTCAAAATTCGTTTTGTAGGTAATTTGGCGGGTTTACCAGACTCTCTGCGTCAGGAAATCGATCGCTC